>JBEKZY010000476.1:0-3974 GCA_049509395.1 Thermoguttaceae bacterium
CCTTGCATCAGAGGGCTGGGAATATGTCGGTTTAGTTGGTTCAGGACCGTCAGGGAGTTCACAGGGTTTTATGTCCGTTGGGAATGTCCTGTTCAAACGTCTCAAGAAATGACCAATCCCAGTAAGCTCTTACGAAACGTGTCTCGCATTTCTCACGCTATTGGTCGGTGTCAGCCCTCGACCTTTGAGATGGCCCTGATCGACGGGATCACATGTTTAACTGATATTCCAAGTTTCTTCAGGGCCACGGCAAGATTGGAATAATGATTTGCTGGCAATCCGAGGGTATCGGCCACTTCAATGAACTCCAAACTGCCCTCTACTGGCTCCAACTCGCCATTGAGCAAGCGGGCAATCGCCTCGGCTTCAGTGTCAGCCTGAACACGATATTTCATGGTGTGAAGTTCATATTGTTCAATTTCAAATGTCGGCATAATTTACTCCCAAATTGTTTCGATGCACTCGTCACCCTGATCGTCCTGCGTGAGTTCATCTTCAGGAACGCCGTCCACGTCGTAATCATGCACGATTACCTGCACCCCTTTTGGACAATCGACTTTTTGAACGACGCCGCCTTCCACAACAATTTTCACTGTCTTCATGTCATTACCCCTGAAAGTCGGTGTCAAAGGGGGCTCCCACGAAAGCAGGAGCCCCCCACCTCCCTTCCTAATGGACCTGAAACCCAAAATAAAACCTCGGATTGTGCTGGAACATTAGACTGCCCTTCACGTCGTCCTTTTTGCGTCGAACGACAACCAATGGTGCCATGAAACCCAGTACCTCGAAATCTTCGCCAAGTTGCTGCGTGTCCCAGACTTGGCCATGCTCGGCTTCCAGGGCTTCACGGCTTCCTGGGACTGCGTTAATTTCAGCCAACAATTCACGGCGGATGGGTTCGGTTGGATCGGACATGCGAATGCTCCTTATGATTGAGGATTGTTGTCGTTATGGATGGGAAGTCGGTGTCAGGCCCAAGGCCCGCTGATAAGCAGCCTCCGCCTCTTGACGTTCGGCAGCAGTCAGTCCTGCCGCAACCAACAATCGCTTCCAATTGCATTCCAGGTCCGCAAGCCTGCCAAGATAGTTGTTAAAGCCGCAATCGCCTTCATGCCGAGCCAACAGATGACCATCGGATGTAATCACCAGTTCGGCAATGCAGGGCAAAGTCCAGTTCTGGCCGAGGATACAAGCAACAATCGCTGCCATCTTCCCTGACATAGCGGTGAAACGAGTCGGATGTAGTTTTTGTATGAGAGTCATGATTGCTCCTTCTATCGTGACACGTCACGATATGTCGGTGTCAGGCAGATCGTCGCTGATGACAGGTTGATTGCCCCATCCCTACCACTCTATGAAGCGAATTTGTACAATAAACGGCTGGGTTAAAACACGTCCTGAAACTCTTTTTGCGAGGATGGTCCGATGGATCCAATCAGTTTTGTGTTTTGTTGTTTCTTTATAGGCTGTATAGTGTTCGTCGGTTCTCAAATCCGTGATTTGAGGAAATCATGGGAATCTGACAGTGCCAAACTTCAAGCTATATTGGCTGAAATTCGTGACAAACTTGGCAAATAGTCATATCTGTGTCAGGCAGATCGTCGTTGGCGTCTCTCAGTTTGCAGGGCATGATACCGTTGCACGCCTCCCCGCCATTGGCTATTACCGCCATATTGGTCGATAGGAACTAATTCCAGATAAGATAGCGGGCAGGAATAGTAATAGGGATGCATCGACTCCTCCATGTCCTTATAGCCCCAGCCGTAATCTTTCTGATATCTCAATAAGTCGCATGTGATCCAGCGTTCGATTGGTCGGACGGTCTGCCCATCTTTGCTAAAGGTTCGCTCCCAGACTGCCCACAGCACGCCCGAGTAGAGGTTGCCTCGATAACAATGGGCAAGGCAGACTGATTTGACCAGCATTTCATCGGAGTTTCTTTCCCAGTTTTCGGTTCGCTCCACAATCAAGTCCCGTCGTGAATAACCTTGCTTGAATAACCAGCCCATATTATTGCTCCTGTGTTATTGTTTCCGAACACAGGATCAGTCGGTGTCGGAGACATCAACAGTAATCAATCCGCACTTGAGAAAGAGAATGCCGTGTTCCTCCTCCAGCCACTTGTTGAATACTGGGAGGGATTGTGGAGCGTTGAGAAATTCGTGCCAAAGTTTGGCGATCCTCATCTTAAATTGTTTGATACTTGTCTCTTTGGTCCGCAGAGCCACCCCAACGTAGATTTCATCCTCGCCATCGTCAAGGTAAAGAACAGTGGGTATCGGATCGTCCATCGATTCCATTTCCTGATCTTCGCAATCCGAACAGAATGGAGTGCCGACAGTAGCAAGGTCAGTTCCGTCAATGGTCATCTCTTCTTTACAAATTGGGCATTTCCAAAATGTAGTGCCGATTGTGATGGGCATAGTTGTTTTCCTTTCATGGTTAGTCGGTGTCACTGCTTCCCACTCGGGTTGTTATCCGAACACCGTCCAACTATTTTCTTCCAGGTATTCCTTGAACTTTTCACCTGCTGGAGTAAGTTGAGTTACATTCTCAATAGTGAAGTAACATCCCTGCTCCAGATCGTCATAGCGGTCACCGTCATCGTCGTTGTAATAACCGATGCCTAATTCCAAGTGAGATTCGCCAACCTTGGTGGCCATCTCGAATGCCTTTTGCAATGCCTCCCATTGTTTTAAGAGATCTTTGGGATCTTCCTTCCAAATGCCCTGTTCATTTTTCAGAGCAAAGGAATTCCAATCGAGTCCATGATCCTTGAATGCGTTTTCACAGGCTTCAACTTCTTGTGGACAGATTGCTTTCAATCCGTCCAATGTGATGGTCCATGCGTGGCATGGTGCGGCTCCCATTCCCATAATTCTTTCCTTTCGTTGGTTGCCCATATGCTCAGTCGGTGTCAGTGCCAGCCTCAATACGGATCGAGGCACCGAAAGATAGTTGACATTGTAGATTATCTTCACGATCTGCATTGTCCCTATTCCACCCCCAACTGTTGCCTTTTGAGCCACCGAAGCAATCCGTCGATCTGGTCTTGGCCTTGTGCCTCCAAATGCTCGAAGTTGGGGAACTCCTTGATTGGGGCCACGGCCTTGCTGCCGATAAGTTCATCAAAAGCCCCAACCCCAGTAGCGATAAACGCATTCCAGTCGGCAATCGTGTTGACCAGGGCAGGAATATCTCGGTTGTCGAAGAAGTCGCCTTCGTCGGAAACCGATTTCAGAATGCCTAATTCCTTGGCATAGTCCAGCATTCGACATACTGATAAGTGCGACCGAAGGAAGTTGGGAACGCCGCCACAATCAGGGTGGCTGGCATATTGAGTTTTGCAGAAACCACCTCCAGCCCAGGCAGCAAGATTTGTGCGAATGCGTTTTGCTTTCCCCTTTTGTTCATCATTGATTTGGATCGTTTTGGGATAAGTTGCCAGGAATACTTCCATCCATTCGCTGCCAGGAGCAACATTGATCTGAAAACCAACAATTTCACAGGCGGGGCAATCCCAGCCAATGGTTCGGTTTTTGTTCCAGATGCATTCCCGAGCCTGTATTTTGAGCCAACGGTACTCACCGTCTGGTGGATCGTTGTCGAATTGGGCAGCTTTTCCCTTGAAATGGACGATTTCGCCGACCGACTCGAACGGCAGGTCCATTGCTCGTTGCCGCATCTTTTCGATGATGGCCGTGGCTTCGGATTTCTTTTGTGGTCCCTGGAAAGACCAGTGAATTGTGAGTCCCATTCTATTCTCCTGTTGTTTATTTCTCGGTCGGTGTCACGGGGGCGACTTCTCTCCATGTCATTTCCACACCTCATCCTGGCTGTGAAAGCCACCTTCCGCTTTGGGTGGATTGACCAATTTGTATGGATTGTCATTGAACAGCATCGCAAACGGGACAAAACGAATGTCGCCTTTGGGTAAGTGGTTTGCGGCACAGATCACGGCAACTTTTTCACCC
>JBEKZY010000477.1:0-8230 GCA_049509395.1 Thermoguttaceae bacterium
TTGTAACGGTTATACCGCTACAAGTCTTGCTTACCCTTTCGCGAGTAAGGTTAAGAGCGCCACGTTTTTCGACCGTTACGCAGGCCCCCTCCGCGCCACGGTTTTCGAGCGTTGTTTACACCCGTACCTGAAGACTCCGAGCTATTGAAACTGAAGGCCGTTTCTGACCTTGGAAAGCATTTAATCTCCGAAGGTTTCAAGAAGAGTTCGGACTTGGAATGGTTTCGCCACAAGGAGATTGCGGAGTATGGCTGTGTGGAAGATTTTCTGGCAAGTATTACTACATGTGATAGGGATGCCATATTTCAACAGATTAATGACAACTTCTGGTCGATGGTCGAAGATACATTTGAGATGGTGTCAAAGGCAAATGAAGAAATTGGCCGAGCCTGTTAAAAATGAAATTCTTCCGCTATCGCCGCCCCTCCTTAAAAACTCTTCTTGGCGTTACAAAAGCCAAGAAACAGGTTAAAAAGGAGTTGGGCATCACCGAAGTCATGAAGCCGTTTCGTTGGTGGACGAATACAAAACGGCGGTTGAAGAGGAAGTTGTGCTAGGAGTCGGAAGAGGGGCGGTTGGTTCGGAAGGGATTGCGGAGACCAGGTGGGTGTTTGGTGGTGGTGGTGATGGTGGTAATGGCGGCAGTGGCGGCTGTTGTATTGGCGAGGTGACCGGCACGGAAGGAAAGCATTGTGTATCAGGAAGCAGTGAAAAAGGTGCCGAGTGGGTTTGGGGGATAGGAAAATGGCTGAAACAACTAACAAGGCATGGTTCTTGTACCTTGTACGGTGTGCCGATGGTACGCTGTACACCGGGACCACTAACAACGTGCCCCGCCGATGCAAGCAGCACAACGCCGGGACCGCCTCACGCTATACCCGCAGTCATCTCCCCGTTGAATTGATCTATCAGGAATCGCACGCCAGCCGAAGCGTGGCCTTGAAGCGTGAGTTGGCGATCAAGGCCATGTCACGGGAGGAGAAAGAGTCGCTGATTCGATTGGAACGATAACGAGGGACATTGGATAGCTTTGACATTGACAAGGCGATAAAATCCGTGGTGAAACTTACCCCCAGTGTCAGGAAATTGTATCATGAGAGCGTTCAAATTGCTGATCGTGTTACTGATGATTGGTTGTTTTGCAAGCAGTTCATTGGCTGCCGTCATAACCCTCGATTTGTCGGGATTTCCTTGGGCACCCGATACATATTACACTCCATATATTTCAGGGACAGTTACAGGGGTCGATGTGAGCCAATATGTCGTTGCTTGTTTTACCTACATTCCTGGATATGGGTGGGTCAACAAACCATATGCTGCTCCTGGTGGCGGTGGTTACTACCCTTATGTTAACATCGATCCCAATGGCACTTGGACGGCTTCTATAGCTAATGGTGGCATAGATCCACTTTCACAAGGGATTGCTGTCGCAATATATCCAAAGTCAGTTACCATTCCCTCGGTGAATGTCAGTCTTCCTCCACCTAGTAGCGGCTACTTGGCAATGGTGTATCAACCAAGATATTTGGGAACGATCATTAATTGGAGTGGGTACGATTGGGTTGTGAAGACCTCTTGCACGTCAGAATTGCCCACAAATTGGGCAGGCTATCCCGTAGGACCGAACGGCAATTATTTCACTGACGATCCGAATTATGTGTGGAAGGATGGCAATAATAAAATCCACATCAAATTGCAAAAAAATCCGTATGATGGCAACTTTTACGGTGGTGAATTAACGACAAAAAATACCTTTGGCTACGGGCAATTTGTTATGGAAACGGCAAATCATGTCAATGATTTGCCTGCTAACGTTACAATGGGCACCCTATTCACATGGTCCGATTTGGGCAATGGAACTATTGGTTGTCCAAACAAGGAAACCGATCTTGCCGAATACTCCACATGGAACAATACTAAAACAACCATTGGACAGGATGTACAACAACCCTCTGGGACTTCGGGGAATCTTCATCCATTTTCTGCACCGAATGATACCTTGGTCAATGTAATGGATTGGGAAGCCACTTACATCGATTTTACGATTATGACCAAGAGCGGGGTTTTAGTCGATCATTGGCGATACACAGGACCAGACATTCCTGCTCCTGGCGATGTACATATTCATATGAACGGCTGGTATAATTCCGCTCCTTCTGCCAATCAAGCCCCCACGGAATTGATTTTTAATTCGTTTGCCTATACCTCCTCGACATGGAAAGGCGGTACCACCAATTGGGATACTGCCGCCAATTGGAATTCTGGCGTGGTGCCGAATGGAGCGGGAACAACGGTCAGTTTCGGAAATCAACCGTCTGGGTCGGGTGTTGATCTCTATGCAAATAAAATTGTTGGTAACATTAATTTGTTCAGCACTACAAGCACTTCGATCAACAGCTTGTTGGGGGACTCGCTTACTCTCGATAATAATGGTTCTCCATCAGAAATTACATTTGTGGGAAACCACACTATTTCGGTTCCTGTGATGATTAATAACGATGTGGTTATTTCCGGGGATGGATCATTAACTATGAGCACCGTCACTGGACACCATGCTTTAAGTATAACCAATGGAAACCTCTACGCCACAAGTATTACTATCGATACACTTACGATTGGAAATGGTTGTACAGTTACGCTACTTCCAATTGGTACACTTGGAAGTAGTGGAATTTCTGCGGTTCCTGAACCCTCGATGTGGATTTTGATCGGAATTGGGACATTGGTTTGCGTATGGAGAAAGGCTTATCATGATCAAGTACATTTGTGGTAATTTATTTGGTCTCGTCAAAACATGAGGCAGCGGAGGGGCATCGGGAAGCCCATTGCACGGATAGCAACAGTCCGTACTTGAAATCGGGGAATAATTTGGCTTATGCGGGGGAGTGGGGAGAGAGATTGGTTGGCTGCCATGAAAAAACATTCAAAATCTATTTGTAAAAGAACTAAGCGGTCTAATCCTCCCAAAGATTTGACTGGAATGCGATTCGGAAAATGGGTTGTACAAAAATATGCGGGGAAGGAAAACCATAATCGTGTATGGCTTTGCCGTTGCGATTGTGGATTACAAAAAAATGTATTTGAGAGCAGCCTCATCCATAATACTTCTACCCAATGCCTGCGTTGTTTATGGGCAAAGCGTTATATGTGTCACACAAAGTCATACTTCGCATGGCAACGATTGAAGCGAAATGGATCATTGCCCAAAAAATGGCAGGATTACAATGATTTTCAAGCGGCGGTTGGCGATCCTCCCAGTAACGATGCACGATTGGCGAGGCATGATATTCACGAGCCACACGCACAAGGAAATACATATTGGGCGATTATCAAAAGGTCGCATCTTGGGCCGCAAATGAGTAAAATTCTCAAAGAGCAAGCTATTCTCGACAATAAAATGTTGATGAAAATCCGCATGGCTAAAACCAGGGAGGAAATGATTCGTTGCATGGTTGCTGCGAGGAAGGCAGGTTGCAAATATGAAATGATCGGACTTGCAGCGGGTCTTTCACGCCAAAGAGTACACATAATTGTCACCAAGCACCTGAGGAAATGAAGAAAGCTGGAAAACCGAAGGAGTTTTATCATGCAAGCCAAAATAGAACTACCAAAAGCATTTTCAGTGCGTGAGGAGAACGAGTTCTACACCTTTCAGCACTTGATGGCGAGGCTGAACCCGAAACTCATGGTCAAAGAAGTAACAACGGGAGTGCATATGGATGGCGGCTGCACGGTC
The DNA here is from genome assembly GCA_049509395.1 of Thermoguttaceae bacterium. Classification (GTDB taxonomy): domain Bacteria; phylum Planctomycetota; class Planctomycetia; order Pirellulales; family Thermoguttaceae; genus JBEKIK01. Next base: position 3,737 of record JBEKZY010000477.1, read on the forward strand.
TTTTGGGGCTTAGTGTACCTGGACGGCCAGCCACCCAGCAAAAAGGAAGTGGAAGCCGCCTTAAAGGAAGCAGGATTCGACTTTGTTCACAACGTTTTGACCCAGGTGGCTTATGTGGGGACGGATCATTCCCCAAAACTATCTTAGGGCAAAGGATATTTATGCTGAGAAAAACGGGGTGGTAAAATATGCTCTTCAAAGACTCCATCGTGATTGATGCTCCCATCGATAAGGTTTGGCAGTACATCGCCTCACCCGATCTCTGGAGTCTCTTTAATGCCAAGATTGGTAAGTGCGAGCAAATCAGCCCAGCGGGTGGTCGGATCGGTTCGGTCTACACGATGGACTTTCGGATGGTGACTAAGATGGGCATAAAGATGATCCCCGCACGCTGCGAAATCACTGATCTACAACTCGACAAAAGAATCGAAGTGAGATCGACTATCTCGGATTCAAGCCAACGTACTGCCTCTGCAACACTCACGTATGAATTGGAAGACCTGGGAATAAAAACGATGGTGAACGAGCAGGTTGCTATAGCTGCCCCTAAAATCAACATCTTTGTGTCGGCGATTATTTGGCTTGTATCCCGATTTGGCGAAGAAAGGGAATACGCTATGAAGATCGTAAGGCTTCAGATCCTCGACAAAGAGGATGTGAAAGAAAGGCTCGCCCAGTTTGGGGCCGACGTGCCCGAGGGCCTGACGGCCAACCAATTGGCGAACCTGTACTCTGAAAGTCTGGAAGAACTGCCCACCGACGTGTATTTGGTGGGAGTGTATGTGGGGGGCAACCAGATAAACATCGTCGCCAACAATGACGCCGTGTGGGAACTGCCCGACAATGCAGATCCAACGTGAAGATCGGTGTGTGGAGCATCAGACCTGAGCCGCATGACCATTTTCGGGTTGAGAATCGAAAGATGCACAAAATGGGCTAGAACATTTGCGGAAGTTCGCTAGAAAGTTGGAAACTACTCCTTGCAAAATTATCTTTTGCAACCAGTCAAACTTGTCAAAATGACAAGTTGCTCCTTGCTTTTCCGCCGATTCATGGTAACCTCTAAATCAGGCGTACGGAGGCTGCCTACGGTTGGAGGCAGGGCAACAGGATGTGAAACTGGCTTCAAAATACATGCCCTGCTTGTCCCTCATGACAGGCAGGGTTTTTCGTTTGCCATTCAAACAAAAAAGCCCTTTTCATGCCGCTTTTTCCAATTTCTCGTCCACGTTGATTGCCTGAATTGATTGCCCTTCCTGATCGAAGACTTCGATCACTCTTTCAGCCAGCCACATTGCCTCAACCCAATGAAAGTATTGTCATTGATTAAAGAATCACAATCCTTGAAGTCTGAGGGAATAAAATCCGCCTCGGCATCGAGGCCCCGAAAGAAATTTCTATCATGCGGGAAGAACTTATTGATACAGGGATGCTAACAATGATAGCAGTGCGATTTTTAGATAAATTGGACAAGCAGGAGGTCGTCGCTCCTTTCATGCTGCGATGCGTCTTCGCCCTGAACTACCTTTTCCCCCGTATGTCTCGACGAATGATGAGTGCTGGCGGCAACCAGAGGAAGACTGCATCTGAAGTCGGGAGAGAAACGTGAACCGAGACATCAGCCTATGGGGAGTCGGGCCGAGGATCGTGATGTCGGTGGGGGCTTGCCCCAGGAAGCCCCGCTGCCACTCGGGTTATGGTAATCCATCAGGGCAAGCGTAGAATATAGATGTAACCGCTGTGAACAGCCCGATTGCTCGGGTCTCTCCCTCGCCGTTGAGCCGTTTGGTTGCGGCACATCTACCAGAGGGGACACCCATGAGCTTCTCAGTTGGGCTTTATCGCAGTTTCGCCCGAAAGGGCGGAATCACGTTCCGCACCGTGCCCGCCAGCCATCCTTCCGACTACGATTGTAAGCCAGAAGGCGTACTCAGCCACGATCAGGCGGAACACGTATCATGGCAGCTACGCCGAACTCCCACAGTTTGCCGGGGAGCGGTCGGTAAGTACGTATGGCGGCAAGAGGAAGTGTAGAAACGTCTGGCGAAAAGGTGGTAAAGGAAGTGCTAGGAGTTTTTCTACAATACGCCAAAACCAACCGGAATGGAGTACACTATGCCCAAATTGACTGCAACCAGTCACGCTTTTCTTCAGGACCGTCAAGTCAGGACATTTGCTGGCGTCCTGAACGATTCGAAGCAACCTTTCGACTTCTTTTTTTGCGGAGGCCGACAGCGTCCGCTGCAAGACTCCGAGACTCATGACGAGCGAATCCCGTTGGCCGACCACCCGTATGGCACCAAGCGATCACGACAGGCGGTGGACATTGCGGCCCGTGTGAGTATGGAACATCATGGTTTTAAGCAAACTGGCACAAAAAGCTTTCTCTGGGCATTTGAGCACCGATGGCCCCACCTGAGAGATCATGCCGAAGGCCGCAATCACCGTCTCCCAAGCAACTGACCTATCGGGAGATAGGTATCCAAGGAAATCCCGACTCGTTGATACCATGAGGGTCTTCGCAAACAAGAGAACCATGCAAATGTCTGACTTCTTAATACACCACATTCAGTATGTCACTCTGGCTCCGCACCCCGACAGGAACAGCCTCGATGATCTGTTTCGACTGCTTGATAGCCTGGACGTGTTTGAGAGAGACAGGATGCTCACATGGATGTACCTTGCGTTCCTCGAACCCCCTGCAACGCAGGGAACGGCAGAGACAGATGAAGAAAGGCTTGAACTTCGCTACAACAAGTTTGAGCAAAAGTTTCGTCACACTGCTACGGGTGTATTCGAACCGTTTCTAGTCCATGCGGCTGTGACCTATACCCTGGCTTACCTTCGAGAGTGTGGTGACAAGTCATGTCTAGATGCCGTCCTACATAAATCGCAATCGGCACTCAAGGTGCTTAACCGGCGAATTGCGGCAGGAACATTGTTGCCTGAGGTGGGAGAAGCGATGATTGGGAACTTGGAGGAACATATCAACAACCTGTATGCAGACGTGGAGCTTGCTCGGCAGCGATACGAAAAGTTTTGCGAGAAAGTGGTAAAGCAAATGCTGCCTTGAAGCGGCACATCAGCGGCTCAGAGGCCACGAGGAGGGCAATCTCTAACCCGAGGAAATAATGGAAAAGACCAAGAATACCCCCACGAACAAGGACGAAGCTGCGGCGGTGGAACAACCCAAGCCGAACCACACGGCGAAGATCAAGTCCCAGGTGTTGGCGAAGATCGGCAAGCCGCCTCGACTGGACCACCTGGAGATATCCAGACACCACAACGGCAAGTACCGAGTCAACATTTGGCAGCAGCCCGAGCCAATTAAAAATTCCGCCGTAACGATTGCTCCCCGCATTGGGCTGTCCTATTACCTGACGGTGTCGGACACGGGCGAGATTATCGACAGTAATCCGCCGATGACCCAGTTGTGGTCTCCTGCTTGACCACCCACTCCCTCACCAAGAACGATTGACGAAAATACTGAACTACCGTACTTTATTAAGGCTCTACCAATGCCGAACACTGAATTGACCCATCATCGGGAAAAACTCTTGGCTCTGCGGGCAAGCCTTCTGGGTGACATGACTCAGATGGAAGATGATTCCTTGAAGGACCACAGCAAGACCACCAGCATACCGACCGACATAGAAGAGCTTGGGAGTGATAATGCCGATCAGGAACTTACGTTGAGTTTATTGGGGAGCGATGAGGACGCCCTCGACCAGATTGAAGCAGCAATCGAGCGGATCGAGGATGGCAGCTATGGCGAGTGCGTGACGTGCGGAGCGAAGATCCCCAAGTCCCGCCTTGAAGCCATTCCTTATGCGGCACAGTGCGTCCGATGTGCCTCACAGCAGGAAGAAGGTGAGTAATAATGAAAAAAGCCTGGGCTTGGCTCCCAGGCTCGGGTGAGTTCTCAAATGGCCGCAGGTTAGGCTACTGCATAGCGTCCAATAGGTCTTTAAACCGTCGCAAGCCGCCAACCTCGGCCCTGTCAGAATTTTTGTGTCAGTCGCATAGGGCACGTTATTTGCTTGTCAGTTCAGGCATTTGTTTTTCGAACATAATCGCGAAGTGATTCAAGGCTTCTTTCCAGTGGTGAATTGGCATCGTCCATTTTTTGGCGGCTTCGTTGATCGCCATAAAAACCAGTTTGATGGCTGAATCCTCGTTGGGATAAATCTTGCGATTCCGCGTGAATTTGCGGATCACGCTGTTGACCGATTCAATCGCATTGGTGGTATAAATCGCTCGGCGAATCGGCGGGGGAAAATCAAAAATCGTGATGATGTCGGTCCACTTCGCTCGCCACATCTTCGTGATTGTCGGATATTTCTCGCCCCAGGTTTTAGTAAAATTCTCCAATTCCGCTTCAGCCTCGCAGGGCGACGCCGAGCCGTAGATCTTTTTCAGGTCCGCGGCCACCGCCTTGCCGTCCTCGCCGTTGACGTAACGCAACGCCGCACGCACCAAATGCACGATGCACAA
>JBEKZY010000478.1:0-4749 GCA_049509395.1 Thermoguttaceae bacterium
TATCGGATAGAATCAAAATTAGTGTGTGAGGAAAAATGTGATTGGAGAGGAAGAGCCGATACGCCGGGTTCGAGGGCTGGTCCTAAAATAACGGACAGCATGAAACCGAGGTTGACGTACCGCCTCTCCCCGAGATGATATTTTTCCTTAAAGAAGAAGCCCGCATTCTTGAGCAGCGGGCTTCTTCGTTTCTTGGAGGCTTTCCGATCACTCTTATCACGATCATTGCCCACCGTACAATGCGACCATGCGAATCATATCGACCCGACAAAGCCAAATTTGACACGGCGGCAGCCTTCATTCATGATGGAAGATAGAGGATGATCGGTCGGTCCGCTGACCGCTTGTCAGAACCGACTGTTGGAAATACTGAACTATTGAACCTTTTGTAGGCTGCCAATGACGAAAATGGACTTAACGCTTCAACGGGAAAGACTTCTGGCTTTGCGAGCAAGGCTCCAGGGCGACATAACTAAAATGTCCGATAACGCCCTGAACAAGGACCACAACGTGACCACCAGCATACCGACCGACATGGAAGAGCTTGGGAGTGACAATGCCGATCAGGAACTCACGCTGAGTCTGCTCGGAAGCGACCAAGACGCCCTCGACCAGATTGAAGCAGCACTCCAGCGGATCGAAGATGGCAGCTATGGCCAGTGCGAGGAGTGCGGGGCGAAGATTCCCAAGTCCCGCCTTGAAGCCATTCCTTATGCGGCACAATGCGTCCGATGTGCTTCACAGCAGGAAGACCACGGGCCTTGAGAGTTCTCAAAATGGCGGTAGGTCAAACCGTGGTTTCGTCCACTTCGGCTAACTGGTTTCCTTTCGAGCTTCACCACTCTTGATAGCTTCGTAGATTTCACGGCGATGGACCGACACTTCCCTCGGGGCCTTGATCCCCAGCCGCACCCTGTCTCTGCGAATTTCGATCACTGTCAAGACAATGTCTTCTCCGATGATGATACTTTCCTGCGTCTTGCGAGTTAGGACCAACATGTGCTTTCCTCGTCATGCCATGGCAAAGTTCTAACCCCTCATTACTAATATGCGATACGCCTGAAAACAAAGGGAAAAAGTTGCCATAATCTGAACATCAGGCGGGATGATCGGGTGGTTTCTGTCGATTGTAAGCTAAGAACCGACAATGCAATGCCACCCATGTGGGACAGATTATAAGCCCATTGCACCAATAGCAACAATCCTATGAAAAAAAGGGGTATAATTTGGCATATTCGGGGAAAAAGACAACAGTATGTGTAAGGATTTGTTCCATGCGAGCCAAAATTGAACTACCAAAAGCATTTTCAGTTCGTGATGAACATGAGTTCTACGCCTTTCAGAACTTGATGGCGAGGCTGAATCCCAAACTCATGGTCAAACAGATTGCTACGGGAGTGCATATCAATGGTGGCTACACGGTCTTCTGGGGTTTGGTGTACTTAGATGGCCAGCCACCGAGCAAAAAGGAAGTGGAAGCCGCCCTAAAGGAAGCTGGATTTGATTTTGTACACAATGTTCTCACGCAAGCGGCTTATGTGTGGAATTCGCAAGCAGAGGTTGAAGCGAGAGAGAGGTAACACGACCATGTCAACGGACGACAACGACTTCAATGAGCAGCTACGTGCCCTTCTGGCAGCGGGCCGCAAGATCGAGGCCATTAAGCAATATAGGGTAGCCACTGGGGCCGGATTGGCGGAAGCCAAGAATGCGGTTGAAGCACTTGTGCTGGGCAACTCGCTGCCTTCGAGGGAATCCGTCAATTCGCCGTTCGAGAGCGAAATCGTTTCATTTTTGGAGCAGGGGCGGAAGATCGACGCCATTAAGCTTTATCGAGAGAGAACCGGGGTCGGACTTAAGGAAGCGAACGACTTCATTGAGGCTCTCGCCGCAGACCTCCGTATCGCCACTCCTTCAAGATCAGGCTGTCTGGGGATTGTCCTGTTGATGATGGCAATTCTGTTTTAGCTTCTTGTAACTCCACTCATTGCCAAAGATCAACGCCCCTCGGGATACCGCACTACCGCCTTGGACGGCCAGAAAGGTGGAACGCTGGTGGATGGGTCTACCTGGAGTTCACAGGGTTTGGCTTTATCGTCCGAATAGGCTGCCCGTGCGGTACTATGTTAAGGCTGTTACCTCGTTGTAACTCTCTACCAGCGATTTGGTTGGTTTGGCAATTTTCAACAAGGGGGCAAATTGACTAAAGTCATGGTCGATTTTAGTCAGCAATTCCACGATTGTTGGTTTGTTTCCAGGTAAGATTTTCTCGTAATACATTTCAAATTGTTGGCATTCTGTCCAGATAGCATCGACAATAGTCGGCAAAAGGGCCGACATGCCAACAGCCACCATATCTGGAGCCGCTCCTGGTTTGTCAACGAATTTATCAATTGCTATGTGATTTTCAATCAAGTTGGCTAAATTCTCTGGAAGATTCCAATGTCGGGCCATCATGCCCGCTGCTTGAGCGTGTTGCCAACCGAAGATCTCATCCTCCAACGAAGAAAGCCGAATCCGGCCTCGCTTGCGAGATTCTAATAATTTCCCATATAAGTGTGGCGATGCCTTGGCTAAAATAGGTATAGCCATATCCTGTAACAAAGCGGCGGCAAATACATCCTCAGCCTCTATCTTATGCAACAATTTGGCGAAGGCCCGAGCAAACAGTGCACGACGAAGCGAATCTTTCCACAGACTTTTCAACTCGAACGGTCCGTATCTAGGATTGGACATCAAACTAAACACAGCACTACAAAGAGTGAAGTTCCTGATGGTATGAGTGCCCACCAAGTTGATTGCCATTTTGATGTTCGAAATCTTCCGTGCAAAGCCAAAATAGGATGAATTTACAAATTTCAATAATTGTCCGGTCAAACCTAGATCGGCCTCAATTGGTACAGCAAATTCGGCTGGCCCATTATTAGGATCTTGCGAGAGTTCTAAAAGTCGAACTGCACTTTGCGGAAGCCCAGGCAATTGGGCTAGGGGAAGAAGCTTCTCCAATTCCAACTTGGGCGTGGATTCTTTTTTCATGTTAAAGTTACCCTGCAAAAACATTACTGAGAAAGAGAGGTTGTAAGAGCCTGGGCTTGGCTCCCAGGCTCGGGTGAGTTCTCAAATGGCCGCAGGTTAGGCTACTGCATAGCGTCCAATAGGTCTTTAAACCGTCGCAAGCCGCCAACCTCTCGGATGAGTCCCAGCAGTTCGTTGAGACGGTCAAACCCACCAATTGCTTTGATCGTCTGGGCCACCGCTTTCACTTGCTCCACGGTAACGGTGTTTGCCGCTTTTTCAACTGGGGCCGCTGGTTCAGTAACGGGGGCGGCCTTTTGCTTCGCTAATTTCTTGACAGTACGGGCCTTATTGATCTTCGCCTTGATGTTAGCGACGTGTTTCGGCGTGATCTTGATGCCTTGCTTCTTCAATGCCGCAGCGATTTCTCCGCTCATGGCCTTCGGATGGACCTTCAGGTAGCCACGTACGGTCTGGGTCTTGTTGACCTTCTGTTTCTTCGCCATATCTAAATCTCCGATTCTGGGTTACGACTGACTGAACAAGCATAACTCCTATAATCTATGAGGCAATTTGCAACAGAATGGCAAAGCATAGTTTAGTGACAGAAGTTCTGAATAAACCGAAGATAACGGGTAGGTGGGTGGTTTTTCGGCATTTGGTGGCAGTTTCACGCTTTTGTTCGGTTTCTGGGTGGGGTGAACAGCAAATGGAAGGAGGTCAGTGATGAATTCACTAGCAGGTCACTTACTAATCGCTCCAGTTATTGAAAGTGATCCTGGGGCAAGCTCAAGACAGATAGGGTGTCGCCTAGCCGTTTTTATTTTACTTTCTTATTTTTCCCTGGTTTCTTGCGACAAAGGCCCACAAGGAGATCGGAATAATGCTTGACTATCAAATAATGTTGTATAAGATAACATTGGTACGGAAGGAAAAAAGTGATCGGAAAGGAAGAGCCGATACGCCGGGTTCGAGAGCTGGCCCCATAATAATGGACGGCACGTAACCGAGGTTGACGTACCGATCATTGCTCGTGCGGTAACATACGCCTGTGCGAATCATATCCCTCCAATCTACGAAGGACTAAGGCAAGTCACTGTGTGATTGACTTTTTTTCTCCAAAGGGTAGTATATCTTTTTTGGTTATCAAAAAAGTCCAACCCATTAAAAGGAGGATATATGAACCGAAAAAAATTGTTTATCTCTATTTTCGGAGTGGCAACCTTGTTGATCGGATGCTCTAAGCCTGACTCTAATATCGCAAGGGAGAATGCTGCAAAAACAGCAATAGCGGATGATGCGAAGGAAAAAATGGATGCTGCGAGAGAGAAACTGAAAGAGGCTCTTGATGCTTGGGTTTCCGGTGTTTTTTATAAGCAATATGAGAAAGATCACTATAATGTTAATTTTGCAGACTCCGAGTATAAAGGCGGCAAAGTTTTATTGCGTTATGAAATAGGTGAATTTCGAATAACTAGGACAGGCTATGAAGTTTCTGTCACGAAAGTGGTTCAGAGCCAAAAGGGAACTGAGATCAAGACAAGTGTCAAGTATTCAATCTCTCCAGCTTCCCCACCATTTAATATATGGGATATCATAGAAAGGGCAGAATAAGGAGAATTAGAAAGGAGCAAATTCCTCAATCAACCCTTCCTGTCCTGTTTTGATCTTTTTCTTCGCCAGTGCAAGATCAAAGAATTCCACTCGATCAATTTCAGGAATTTCCATTTGCTG
>JBEKZY010000048.1:0-32677 GCA_049509395.1 Thermoguttaceae bacterium
AAAGGCTGGAGTCGGCCCTTGCTGTTTGCCTGGGGGTTTTTCTGCGTGTCGCTTGTGCCGGTGCTGGGTTTTACCGACGTGGGCTTCATGAAATATTCGCTCTTTGCGGACCATTATCAGCACATTGCCATCATCGGTGTGATTGCACTGGCTGCGGCAGGCTGGAGCATTTGGCGCCGGCGGGTGCGAAACAGAGAGCTCTGGATGACGACCGCCGTCGCAGTCGTGGCGATGGGTGCACTCGCATTTCTGACCTGGCGGCAAAGCGGGATATACCATAACGCCATCAGTCTGTACCAGGCAACGCTGCAAAAAAATCCAGGCTGTTGGGTTGCCCACAATAACCTGGGTTTTGCATTGGGCAAAATCGGTCGGCTGCAGGAAGAGATCGAACATTACGAGCAGGCCCTGCGGCTGAACCCTGATTACGCTGAGGCCCACAACAACCTGGGCGCTGCATTGGCCCAAACGGATCGGCGTCAGGAAGAGATCGCACAATATGAGCAGGCCCTGCGGCTGAATCCCAATTACGCTGAGGCCCACAACAACCTGGGCGCCGCATTGGCCCAGACAGGTCGGCATCAGGAGGAGATGGAACATTACCAGCAGGCCCTGCGGCTGAAACCCGATTACGCCGAGGCCTACAACAACCTGGGCGCCGCATTGGCCCAGACAGGTCGGTTTCAGGAGGCGATCGAAAACTGCGAACATGCCCTGCGACTCGATCCTGACTATGCCGACGCCTACAACGCTCTGGGCTTAATCCTAGCTAAAACAGGCCGGCCGCAGGAGGCGATCGAACATTACAAGCAGGCCCTGAGGCTGAAACCCGATTTCTCCGATGCGCATTACAATCTGGGTAACATTTTTCAAACACTGAGCCAATATCCACAGGCGATCGAACACTACGAGCAAGCCCTGCGGCTTAAACTTAAGTATGCCGAGGCCCACAACGGCCTGGGCGCCGCACTGGTCCAAGCAGGTCGGCCTCAGGAGGCGATCGAACATTGCGAGCAAGCCCTGCGGCTCAAACCCGATTACCCTGAGGCCTACTACAACCTGGGCAACGCATTGGTCCTAGTAGGCCGGTCTCAAGAGGCGATTGAATATTATCAGAAAGCTCTGCGGGTCAAACCTGATTACCCTGAGGCTAACAACAACCTGGGTCTCGCACTGGTCAAAACTGGTCGGTTTCAGGAAGCGATCGAACACTTCGAGGAAGCCCTGCGGCTGAGGCCTGACTACATCAATGCCCGTCACAATATGGCATTGGCCTATGCCGGGATGCACCAATCTTCCGAGGCCATCGCCGCGGCCCAGAAGGCCTTGGAACTTGCCCGCTCCAGGGGGCAGAAGGAACAGGCCAAACAGATTGAAGATTGGTTGAACGCCTACCGCGTCAACTTGTTGAATCTTCCCAATGAATCTCCTTCTAGTGATTCCAACCTCCCGGCGCATTAACCGTACGAGGACGCAGATAAGACATATGACAAGGGACTGTAAGACATCAGCACTACTTGGACAGTAGGAAGGTTCTTGGTATGGGATAGGTTCAGAAGAACTCGAAGCGACTACCCAACATTAAAGATTTTTTTGCTAGTTTAGGGTGACAGTAAAACAGTCACTCCAACGATGTGTTTCTTACTTTTCAGGCAATTACCGGCTGCGACGCCAGTAGATACCCAGTCCCATGGCAGCCATCACGAGCATTGTCCAAGTCACCGGCTCGGGCACTGTTTGCATTGATTCCACACCTGCGAGCGGGCCGCCCGGTATCGGCGCAATGGTAATTGTGGAACCCGCCCCGATAGTCAGCATGCCGATGTTGATCGATTCGGCCGTCAAGCTCGTCGTGTTATCGACGCCCAGAGCGCCTGCGCCGGAAATCGCGTGCAGGGTTACGGCCGCGCCGCTGTTGATCTGCAGCGTTCCGGCGCTTATGGCCGTACTGCCGAGATAGCCGGGCGTGCCTGTGATGAACACCGTGCCCGGGCCGTTCTTGGTCACTCCGCCCGCGCCGCTAATCGCGCCGGAAATGGTCAAGACGGCGGATGATTTTGGGGCCCCGCCGGTCAATCCGCCGCCGGCGTCGAAAACGCCGCCCGTGCTATTGACGGTGATCGGCCCGGAGAACGTGTTTTGCGATCCGCTGCCGCTCTCGCCCCAGATCGTGCCGCCGTTGAGCACGCACTTCTTGTTCATCGCGTTGGTCGTGCTGTAGAACTCCAGTGCGGCGCCGGAAGCGATAGTCACGCTCTTATTCGGGTCGCCCATGCCGTTGGTGCTTGTCTGGAAGCCTAAAAAGCCTTGGTTGATGTTGATATCGCCCAAGGCCGTGTCCACTGTAGTTGCTACGAATGAAACCTGATTAGCGCCGACCTTGGTAAGGTTGTACGCATTGCCGCCGGTGCTGAGGGTTGCCCCGCTGTTTGCGCGGATGTCCCAGCGGCCGAATCCCGTGCCGCCGGGCGGGGTCTGTGTGCTGCCGAAGGTCGCGTCGCCGCTTAGCGTGACCGTTGACAGTGCGCTGGTCTGCTGAATGCCCGAGTTGATGATGGCTCCATTGCCGCCAACGCCTGCGCCCTGCACCGTGATTGGTTCGGTGCTCAAGTTGAAACCGTTGATATCCAGCGTGCCGCCGTTGATGGTGGTTCCAATGCTGCTGTTGGTTCCCAGGGCGATGGAACTGCCTGCTTTCAGCGTGCCGCCGGTGACAAACACGAGACTGTTGTTGCCTATACTGCCGGTGACCGACAGCGTGCCGCCTTGGACCTCCGTCAGGCCGGGATAATCGTTGCTCGTGGCGAGCGTCAACGTGCCTGAGCCCAGCTTTACCAGCGTGCCTCCGCTAATTTTGCCCGTGCCCGAGAATGTATAATTCTGGGCGGCGTTGACTGTGATATAATTCGGCGATACTGTGCCAAGAATGTTCACGGAATTATTCGCCGTGGAATCGGTAAAGCTGACTTGGTCGGCGGTTCTGAAGATGGAGGGTGTTGAGCCGTTGAGCCAGTTTTGCGTGGTATCCAGGTCCCATGTGTTGCCATTGGCGCCGCCCTTCCATGCCAATATGTTCGTAGTGCCCTGTAAAAGGGAAAGCGTTCTGTCCTCGACCCAGGAATCGCCCGGCGGAACCCCATAGTCTACGCCCATGCCGCGGTAGAATCCCCACTTGTTGTAATAGGTTGTCGCGCCCGGAAGGTAGACCGATGCGCCGCTGAGGCCCTGAAATGCGTCTCCGTTAATCGACGCCATTACAACACCGTTGCTTTCCGTTGAACTTGTAGTGGTGATCCTGATGACGGCGTGTATCCACTGGCCGGGTACGAAATTAAAAGTGCGGGCTATGATGGTGGAACCGGTGTCTTCGGATAGGAACTGAAGCCTGCCTTGCGTGCCGCTGCCACTTTTGTACAGCGATAACGTGACCAGCGGCGATCCGCCGCTGCCAACGCCGGTCTCGTCGGTGGCCTTTAGTTGAAAGATGTGGCAGAAGTGGTTTGTGCCTATGAAGTCCGGATCGGTGCGAAAGTCATACGAATATTCATAGGTCTGGTCGGTCTTCTGCTGGTAGGCAGTTCCGCCCAGGTTCTTGACTTCTGCCCGTTGGCGGTCGTCGTTGGTGGTCGCGCGGTCGCCGTCCCACCAGCCTAGAGTGGAATAATTATTGCGGAGCGTTTCGCGAATCATGCCCCCGCCTTCATCGACGATGTTTACATACGAGTCGTTGACAAAAGTAGCCGTATCAGGGTAATAAATGACCGTGGGCTCTTCTATTCCAAAGCTGCTCAATCCGGATGCGATCACAGGAACGGGATCGCCGCCGGCATTTACCGGATGCATCCATATAGCCGCCGCTGCCGCTAAAATCATCGCCGGTATGACTTGGTTCGATTTTTTCACGCTTCCACTCGCATTCCGCCCCTTTGCGACATATTTCCCTATTACATGATTGATGTATGTTATTATAGTAATATCCGGAAAGTCTCACAAACATTTTTTTCTGAATATAGTTTTTATCTTAAGTATTGCGCCCAAATCCTCGCCGTCGCGTTCTTCTACCGTGTTTTTTTACACTATATAATTATCCTTGTGATATAAAAATCTGCGGAAAATACAATGCTCGACGATTCGGCAGCGAAAAAACAACCGAGCGGCGGGATTGATTAAGGTCGGGCTAAAATCCGCCGACGGACACGCCGTCTTGGAATGGCGTAATATAGATGCATGGCACGACTGGGCCGCATTAAGAGAAGGCTGCTATCTGCTTTGCAGAAACGTTGCCGACTGGAACGACGAAGACCTTTGGAAAGTGGATATCCATTTGATCGACGCCGAAACGGCATTCTGAATTCACAAAAGCGACTTGAGCATCCGGCCGATCTAGCGTCAAAAAGAAGAACGAGTCTTAGCCTACGTCCTGGTCTGCTGCCTGGTCTACGTGCTTTTAGAAATGTTGGGGGAAGCGATGTCTACTGGCCGGGTTGAGTCACGAGCCGCGCCAGGTGTTCGAGGAATTAAGCAAGATTAGACTGATGGATGTGATTCTACCCGTCAGGCAGGGTACGTAAATCTGCAAACGCAGAGTTATCCGCCTCATCGAGAGCCAAGCCATTAAAGATTCAGCAATTTTTAAAATTAAATAATCTAGTAAATTCGCGCATAAATCTGCCAAGAAAGAAGCTGTGCTTTAGCCTGTTGCGGCTCAGATCATCGAAGGCATCTTAGACCTTTGCAGGTGCATATTCTCGTCTGATATTCCCTGGCGCATGTTTTATTTTAAGCAATTAGAGCGTACGTGAACCGGTGCAGGCAAGAAAGTTTTTTCCCAGTGGATCAGTTGGATTGGCGGTAAAATCGCGTGGGGCTCCTGGACCGTAAGAAAATACAGTGCCTACGGTTAAGAGATAATCATTTCCGTTAGGGTTACGGAATCCCTTCCCGAGACCACGAACTCGATTGTGCAATAGGGGAAGTTCACGTGATAGATGGCGTAGTCGGTGGAGCAGTGTTCATAACCAACGCAGACCGCCGCGAAGGGCTCGGTGGGCGACTGGGCAAAATTTAAATAGAACCTTTGAGCGTTGCGAACATGGAGCAAAAATAAATCATGTTCTTTAGTAGGTTGAACTAGGGTGTTTGCTAAGCGGTCCATCACACAGGTCAAGAATGAGCATGATGCTTCCAAGATTTGGCATGTATGTCTTTATAATAAGAATGACGTTTCTTATTAGCAAGACAATTTTAGTAATGGGGGGGTAGACAAAACGATCAATTTTTTGTTAGTATAGAGATTCGTGGATTTAACAATTCAGATGCGCTTTTTAGGTAAAAATCATTTTAGGCAAATTGTAACGTTAAATTCCGCACAAGTCCGTTATCCATTACGATTTTTTTGTACAGGCATGCCACACAGGAGCAATCTCATGAGCCCGACCAAACGAAACACTAGTGTTGTTCACACCATGTTTGTTACCCAGTTCCAGCCCGTCGTTCGAGTCTCTATGGTTTTTATTTTGGCGGCCGCGGCAATTCTGGCCATGATCTGGCCGGCCTCGGCGGCCGTGATCACTTGGTCCGGCGCCTCCCCGACGAGCAACAACTGGTCCACGGGGGCCAACTGGTCCGCATCGCCTATACCAGGCTCTACCAGCAACGTCCAATTCACCAACACCGACGGTACATCTTCGGCGACCGTTAATAACATCGTCGATCAAAACTTCACAATCAGCACCTTGCAGTATAACAACTCAAATGCTACTGCGTCGACTGCTTATCAAACCACTCAAATCAATGCCGGCGACACGCTGACCGTCTTAGGCAGTGTAGCTGGCGATGGCAGCACCACTGGCAACTGGTCGATGTACGTCGGCACGGGCGTTGCTAATGATGCCAGCGCCAGCGGCGTCACCACCGCCACGATCACCGGAGATGGCACGCTGAATGTCAACAACACAGGCGGCGACATCGTTGTCCGCAACACCAGCACGTCGAGTGGCAGCAGCCGCCGCGCAATTCTCAACATGTCGGGCCTCAATCAATTTACGGCCAATGTCGATCAGATTGTTGTGGGTAATTCACAATCTAGCTCCAATGCCGCAGAAAACCGGCCCAGCGGTACGATGTATTTGGCCAAGAACAACACAATCACCCTCAATAATACCGGGACGGGATTATCCGTCGGCGTAAATGCCGCCGGCAACGACGGTAATCCCGCATACCTTTACCTTGGTCAGACCAACGTGCTGGATCTCAATGGCAACATATTGGTCAGCTCTAAGACCGGCAGCACAAGCACAATGGCTTTCAATCCTGCGTTCGTCGGCGGGGCGACCACCCCGACGCTCACCATACGAGGTCTTGCCGGCGGCAGCACCAGCATGGGCAACATAGGAGTGGCCGACAATAATGGCGGCAGCAGCGGCAGCGGTGCTTTTACCGGCTTGCTTGACCTAACGGGCGGGAACGTCGACATCATGGCAACCTCGATCAATGTGGCCAGAAACCGCAATGGAACTGAAACCAGCACTAGGGCCATTACAGGAACCCTTAGTTTCAATCAAGGCACCATCAATACCAATACGGTAAACATCGCTTATCAAAACTACTCCGCCGACGAAACAGCACTGACTGGAACCATCAACGTCTCGGGCACCGCGGCGCTGACGGTCAATAGCACCTTCAATATAGCAAGATGGGTCAGTGGAGCGGGGGGATCAGGAATAAGCTCGAACGGTACGCTGAACATCAGCGGCGGATCGGTCACCGCCACGGGCGGCATCTCAATGAACCCCATCGGTTCCGGCACCGTCGCCCCAACCGCCGGTAACGGCCTCCTGACCGGTACGATCAACCTCAGCAGCGGGTCGCTTTCCGTCGGCGGAGACATCACCAAAGGCGTCTATACCGCCGGAGTCAGCACTGCCACGCTCAACATGACTGGCGGCACGCTCAATATGAACGGCTTTAGCATCGGTTCGTCGACCACCCCACTGGACACCGTCACACTCCGCGGCGGAACCGTGACCGGCTTGAACAACCTCTCGGTCACTAATTTTTCCGGCTCGGGCGCACTCTCGCTCTCCGGCAGCATGACGCTGGGCAGCAACGGACACATGGATTTTCGCGACGGCGCCGCCAACGCCTTTACCACCGCAAATCTGTCGCTGGCCGGCGGAGCGGGCACCACTTCCACCTTCAACGTCGAGCTATCCAGCACTCCAGGCATCCCTGCCAGCAGCGACCAGATCAGTGTCACCGGCACCCTTGCCCTCAATGCTCCTACTACTTATATAGCCCCTATCCCCCTGGGCTCCAACTACGCCATAGGCACCCCATACAACGTGATTACTTACGGGGCAGAGGGCGGCGCCGGAACCTCCTGGCAAGTCTATAACACCACCCGAAACGGCATGAGCGTCTCTGATAACACTGGAATTAAGACAATACAACTCACCATTACCTCACTCAATCCGGGGAATAGCCTGACGTGGAATAATGCAGGTGCAAACAGCAGGTGGGACGTGGCGGTGAATGGAGTGGGTGGGACCGTTAACTGGTACAACAACAACCTGTCCAAAAATGACATGTACTACGACTTGGATAATGTCACCTTCTCCGATACCGGCGCAGGGACCATCACGCTCTACAATTCCGTCAATGTCGGCCAGCCAGCCGTGGTCGCGCCCGGCTCGATAACCGTCAATTCCAATAATAATTACATCTTCAATCCGACGAACGTAGCCACGGATAAGATCTCCGGCAGCACGGGACTGTTGAAGCTGGGAACCGGTAATCTTACGATCAACACGGCCAATGATTACAGTGGTGTAACCACCATCTCGGGCGGCACACTTATCACGGGCCTCGATAACGTGTTAGGCAACAGCGTCGGCGGCACCGTTATCAACGGCGGCACGGCCCTTGCCCCCGGCGGCACTCTCGACCTCAATAACACGCAACAAACTTCCGAGCAGATCACGGTTTCAGGCGTCGGCGTGGGCGGCAATGGGGCCATTGTCAACAACAACACCGGTACGGGCAGTAAATACAATACCAACAGTTTAGGCAACCTGCGTTTCGTGACACTTGCCGGCGACACCACCTTCGGCGGCAACACCATCTCCACAGTCGCCACTTCCGGCCGTTGGGACATGCGCGGCACCGGAGCGACACTGAGCACAAACTGGGTCTCAGGCCCTAAGTACACTATCACCAAGGTCGGCGGCAACCAGGTCACACTCGTGGGAGTGGCCGTTGACAACGGCGTGGGCAACGTCAATGTCCAATCAGGCATTTTTAGCGTCGAAACGACTTCCAATCTGGGCGACCCGACTTATACCGTGTTCGTTCAGAACGCCGCGACTTTCCAGATGTACAATCACACCACGCCGCTTAACAAAATTCTCCAGGTGAATGACGGAGGCATCTTTTTCGCCCATTCCGGCGATAATGCCATCTCCGGCAACGTCAACATCAACGCCCCCGGCGTTGCCGTTCCTAATCCTCTCTGGACCTGGCAGGGTACAGGCGCCACGATCAACACCGGCGGCGCCCGGACCCCAGACGCCACGGCCGCAAGACCCACCGCCACGATGACCATCAGCGGCGTGCTCAGCGGCATGAACGGGGCCGGGGACATCATAACCAAGCTCGGACCGGGCACATTAACCCTGAGCAATCCCGCAAATACCTTCGCCGGCACCGTTAGGCTCTATGACGGCACCATGAACGTCAACGGCCTCCTGCCCGGCAACGTGACGATGCAGGTGACCGGCGCCGGCACCACCTTGGGCGGCTATGGCACGATTGGCGGTACGGTCACCGACGCGACTGGGGCAAACATCTCGCCGGGCGGCAGCATTGGTACGCTGACCTTATCCAATTACACAACCAATCCATCTGGCGGCGCCAATATCATATTGGACATGACCGCCCCGGGCACCGGTACGCCGGTGGGGAACGACCTGATCGCCATCAACAACACCCTGACGCTTAACGGCACCACCAACATGAGAATCGTTCCGCAAGTTCCGCTACTGCCAAACGGCGTCTATACCCTGATGACCTTGGCAAACCCCGCAGCCGGCGCGGGCAACTTTACCCTTGCCACTCCTAGTCCTACTGGTGCTTACACCGGCGGCTTGCCTTCGGACACGCGGAAGACCTACAATATTAGCGTCAATCCGACCAATGTCGTCCTCACAGTGGGCGGCACAGGTCCTGCCACACTGCAATGGGTAGGCGATGGAGGCAATAATTATTGGGACACCAACGCCACAGACCCTGGAAACAAAGTCTGGAATAATCCTCCCGTACCGCCCCTGCCAGCGAATCTGGACACGTTCTACTCTAACGACAACGTCGTCTTCGACAATGCCGGCCAGGCCAACAACGTGGTTAACATCAACGGCACCGTGTCGCCCGGCTCGATCACCGTGAACACCGATACCAGCTATACCTTCAATGCCTATGCTAACACCTACGGTATCATAGGCAGCACCGGGCTGACCAAGTCCGGGACCGGCTCGCTAATCCTGGTAAGCAACAATACTTTTACCGGCAACATCGTAATTAACGCCGGCACGTTGGTATTCAACAATAATAATAACTCAACCCCCATAGTGACAAACGTGATAAGCGGTCCCGGCAGCCTGGAAGTGCGAGGTCCCAGTAACACCTCAATACTAACCCTATCTGGCGCCAACACCGGTTTCGACGGCTCAATATTGGTCTCCCAGGGCACGTTGAAGGCCAGCAGCACTACGGCCTTGGGCAGCACGGTCGGGGGCACGACGATTGCCGACGGGGCCACGCTGGACGTCAATGGCTTGAACCTTGGGGCCGAGGCGATCTCCGTCCAAGGCGCGGGTGTTGACGGCTCTAGCGGGGCCATCGTAAATAGCAGCACCACCGCCCAGCAAAATGCCCTGCGTTTTGTCACCCTAACCGGGAACACGACCTTCGGCGGCTCAGCGCGTTGGGACATCCGCGGCGACACCACCCAGACCGTGCCCGGCTCGCTTACCGGCAAAGGATACGACCTTACCTTGAATGGGACGAATCAAATCTTCCTGGTTAGCCTGGGCAACGTGGACCTGGGCAATGTCAACGTAAGTTTAGGAGAATTTGGCATTCAGGCGTCCACGACATTCGTGGACGGCTCGACCAGCGATCTTGCTAAACCAATCACCGTGGCTTCGGGAGCAATACTGACCCTGTATGGGCTGCCCGCAACGAATGTCATCAATAAGAAGTTGACGCTCCAAGGCGGAACCTTGCAGACCTCCTCCGGCGCAGGCACGACTAATACGTACGGCGGTGCAATTGCCCTGTACGGGGGCGGAATAATTAACACCGCCGCCAGCACGGCCTTGACCATAAACGGTGTAATCAGCGACGACCCCGGCTTCCCTGGCGGCGCCTTGGCCAAGAACGGGCCGGGCACGCTAACCCTTAATAACGCCGGGAATAACTTCACCGGTGTTACGAATCTCACGGATGGCACCTTGGTCGTCAACGGCGCACTGCCCAGCGGCCTGACTATGACCGCCAGCCCCACGACCGGCGTAACCACGACCCTGATGGGCACCGGCACGATAGGCGGCCTTACCCAGACTGATACCGGAGGTGGTGCGACGATCATCGCTCCCGGCAACGGCATAGGCACGCTCAAACTTGCCGCTCTCACGCTCAACAGCGCCACGACGCTCAACATGAAAATGACGCGGTCCCCGTGGCAGAAATCAGTCAACGCACCACCGACTCCGAATGACCTGATAGCGGTCACCGGCGCCCTGACGAATAGTTCCGGCGCTACCACAACCGTGACCCTCATTCCAACTCAGGTTTATCTGAATCCGGGTACATACACAGTGATCACGCAAACGGGCGCGCCTACCGGGTCTGGGACCTGGGCCGCTACGGGCCCGAGCGTGCGGCAGACATACACTGTTAGCACCGCCACGGCGGGCGAAGTCGACGTCGTGGTGGCCGGCAACGTGGGTCAACTGACGTGGCAACCCACCGGCGCCGATACCACCGCCTGGGACATCAATACCAACACGAATTGGAACAACACTGCCCCGGCGCCGCCAGTCGTTACGAATCCGGACAAATTCCAAAACGGCGACATTGTCAACTTCACGGGAGGCGGATCCCTTATCGTGAACATCAACAGCACCTTGAGCCCGGGCCAGATCAACGTCAACAGCGCCGCCAACTACACGTTCCAGGGCAGCGGTGGATTTGCCAGCAATGGCTCGCTGATCAAACAGGCTAATTACACCGGCCAGACCGAAGTACAGGGCGGCACCCTGTTGGTCACCGGCAACATCGGCAACGGCCTGGTGCTGATCAATGGCGGAACGTTCCAAGCCGGCAGCACAACCGCGCTGGGCAGCACGGCCGCCGGCACCACCATCACCACCGGCACGCTCGATGTCAATGGCTTTAACCTCGGCGCTGAACCGATCACCGTGCAAGGCGCCGGTGTGGGCGGCGTTGGGGCCATAATTAACTCGGGCGTCCAGCAAATCAACGCCCTCTCGAACGTCACCATGAGCGGCAACGTCACCTTTGGCGGCACCTATAACCCAGCCGGCGCCAGCGGCAACGGTCGTTGGGACATCCGCGGCTCCACCGCTTCCCCGGGGACTCTGAGCACCGGTGGCAATGCCTATAACATCACCAAGGTTGGCAGCAACTATGTTGGGATCGTTTATACCAATGTGGACACGGCCTTGGGGAACATCGATATCCAGGGAGGAACATTTAGCTTCCAGACAACCGACACCTCGATGGGCGATCCCACAAAGACCTTGACGATCGCTTCCGGGGCAAATATGCTGTTCTACAACACGGCCGCCACTATGACTAAGCAAGCCATACTCAACGGCGGCATGTTATACGGTCAAAGCGGCACCGGCACCAATAACACCTTCGCCGGTTCCATCACCGTCAATAACGTCGATACAGGTTATAATAATTGGAACAGTACCGGTCATACTTATGGCGGCGTATTGCAGGCCGGTAATGACGATCACCTGACCGCGGTCTTGAATATCGCATGCCCAATCACCGGCGCGGGAGGCGTAACCGTGACCACTAACATCACGAATGCCGCTACCCAAACAGGAACTGTAATCCTTACGGCAACGGCAGTAGGCAGTTATAATGGCGATACCACCATCAATAACGGCCATTTGCAGTTGGGCGCCGACAACCTTCTTCCCTACGGATCGGGTAAAGGCAATCTAAATCTGTCCGTCGCCACCTCCATCCTGGAGATGAACAACTACAACCTTACCATTAATGGACTTAACGGCGTTGCCGGTAGCGTCCGCAACAGCGGAGCCAGTCTCAAGACTCTCAGCTTAGGCAATAACGACGCTAACGGCGCCTATGCCGGAACCATTGATAACAATATAGCACTCACCAAGTCCGGCGCCGGCACCCAGATCCTCTCCGGGATCAATACCTACACGGGCAACACCACGGTGAGTGCAGGCATACTGAATATGCTCGATCTCAATACGCCCGCCGCAACCGTAACGGTTACGGGCACGGGTTCGGCCCTGACTGCATCATCAATCACGGCCAATACATTGACCATTGGCGCCGGGGCCACGGTAACAATTACCGCCATCCCCGGCGGCCCGCTCGCGGGTATGGGATCGATCAGCGCTGTTCCGGAACCGGCCACTTGGGCAATGCTCTTGCTGGCTGCCACGGGATTGGGTATTTACCGGCGTCGTGTCCGGTAAGGTAATAACTGAAAAACAAAGTTGGGGAGGAAGTTAAACATCCGCCCCGACATATTGGGTAAACAGATTTTACCGTTGCTCTTGTTGGGGTGGCAGTTATACTGCCACCCCAACGGCATTTAAAGAACCATCACAACGGCGTTTGAAGACCATGCCAGGCTTAAAAAATCACGGTCCTCACGTATTGAGATGAAAATCATGAAGCCGACCAAAGTGTTTCGAGCCTTAGTGTCGCTCGCCATACTATGGGTGTCCAATTTGAGTGCCGAATCGCCGGCGTGGGCTGATGCTCCAGCCGGGCCGGTTGCCGATTCCATTTCCGCGAAGGCTGCCGCGTCGGCGCCGGCGATAGACGTGGCGGCAATTGACCGCCGGCGAATCATGAAAGCCGCATCCGCCGCGTTGGGTATGGAGCCGGTCACGATCACGAAGTTCAGGGCCAAACTCAGCGAGGGCGGTCCGAACGACTTCTACTCGAACGGCGACTACTGGTGGCCCGATCCGGCCAAAGCGGACGGATTGCCTTACGTCCAGCGCGACGGAGAATCGAATCCAGGCAATTTCGTGGAGCACCGGCTTGCCGTGCGGGAACTGCGCGACGCGGCGGCCGCGCTGGGGGCGGCCTATAAAATCAGCGGCGAAGACCGGTATGCGGCCAAGGCCGCGGAATTGCTGCGCGTTTTCTTTCTCGACCCGAACACAAGTATGAACCCGAATTTGAAATATGCGCAGGCCATACCCGGGCGCACGCCCGGGCGCGGCACCGGCATCATCGATGGATTGCACCTGGCGGAAATTCCCATCGCGGTGGAAGCGATGCATGCGTCGCCCTCCTTTCCCCCGGGGACGCTGGCAGGATTGAAGCAATGGTTTCGCGACATGGCCGAGTGGATGACCACCAGCAAGAACGGCCGGGAAGAGGCGGCCGCTAAGAACAACCACTCGGTGGCCTATTATCTGCAAGTGGCCGTATATGCGCGTTTTATTGGAGACGAGGCCAAACTGGCCGAGTGCCGCCGGCAATACAAAGAAGTGTTTGTTGCCGGGCAGATGGCGTCCGACGGCAGTTTTCCCGCCGAATTGCGGCGCACAAAACCCTATAGTTATTCGATCTTTCAGCTAGATAACATGGCCGCGCTGTGCCAGGTTCTCTCCTGCAAGGAAGACGACTTATGGACGTTCGAACTGTCCGATGGCCGATGCATGCGGCGCGCCATGGAATACCTTTATCCATATCTGGCGGATAAATCGAAATGGCCGCTGAAACCGGATGTTCAAGCATGGGAAGGCTGGCCTGCCAGGCAACCTAGCCTGCTTTTTGCCGGACTTGCGTTTCAGGAGCCGAAATATTTAAATCTCTGGAAAGGCCTGCCTCCTGATCCAAATGACAATGAGGTACGGCGAAATATTGCCATTACTCAACCGGTGCTTTGGCTTGCGCCCGCAAAACTATTAGCTGCAAACGCTTACTCTACTGAATTACCAACCGCGGCGGCGACGAAAGCTGTACCGCGCAAAGGCACGTCGCCGGGCTCGCCTGAAGCCCATCTGGATTACACGCCGGGAAAAGCGCCAAAATACTGGTCAATAGCCGCGGCCGAAACCATTATGGCCCGCTATCCGGATTACCGCGAGGCATATTGGAAACCTTGGTCTTATGTCCAAGGATACGTTTTCTATGGATTTGAGATGCTATATCGTTCGACCGGAGATAAAAAATATCTCGAATACATCAAGCGTTACATCGATAATTTTGTGGACGACAAAGGCGAGTTTCACGGCGACAAGCTTACGAATCTCGACAACCTTATGACGGGCAACAGCATTATCGCATTGTATGAATATACGCACGATGAGCGATATAAAACCGCAGCCGTCCAATTTCGCCGGGCGCTGGATGATTATCCCCGCAGCGACGGCCAATTTTGGCATGGCCGCAGTGCGCCAAATATGTGGATCGATGGCGTGTTCATGGGGCAAATGTTCCTGATCCGCTACGGCAAGTCGATCGGCGATAGCGAGTATTGCTTCGATGAGGCGGCCAAACAGATCGCAGTTTGCGACAAGCATCTTTCTAAAGGCGACTCCGGACTATATCTGCACGCTTGGACCGAAAAACCGGAAAACGCCCGGTGGGCCGATCCAAAAACAGGCTTGTCGCCGGAAGTTTGGAGCGAAGGGCTCGGCTGGTATGCGCTTGTCGCCGCCGAAACTTTGGCCGTAATCCCCAAGGATCATGCGAAACGCCCGGAATTGGAAGATATTTTCCGCCGACTGGTTGTTGGGCTGAAACGCACTCAAGATCCCAAAACCGGCGGATGGTTCATGATTGTTGACAAGGGTGATCAACCGGACAATTGGATCGATCCTTCCGGAACAGCGATGTTTGTTTATGCAATACAGCGAGGGATCGATCTTGGACTCTTGGAAAAAGACGAGTATGCCACGATCGCGGCAAAAGGATATAAGGCACTGCTCGAATTTGCCGAGATAAACTAGCGCGGATTAGTCGACATCCGCGGCGGCGGCGACGGAATTGGCATCAAGAAAGATTACGCGACTTACATAAAGGTAAAGCGAGTGATAAACGCAAAAGAGACCGTCGGCGGTTTTCTCTGGGCAACTGCCATTATGGAGAAACCTAAACCGGCTGACAAACCATCAAAGAATAATTAATCTTAAATGATAAGACATAAATTATTATTTAGTCCGCGCATATTATGGCCGCTCTTATTTTCCGCGGCATCCTTTCTTTTTTCCTTAGATGCAAACGGCCAAGAACGCGGCAAATGGCTGAAACAAGCCCGATGGGGCGTGATGACCCATTACCTTGCCGACTGGCGTTCGCAAGTCGATAAGGAAGATATAAGTGTAGATAAATGGAACGAAATGATAGACCATTTCGATGTCG
Source organism: Thermoguttaceae bacterium (assembly GCA_049509395.1). GTDB lineage: Bacteria > Planctomycetota > Planctomycetia > Pirellulales > Thermoguttaceae > JBEKIK01. The sequence continues at coordinate 15,676 of JBEKZY010000048.1, forward strand.
AAGGATTGGCCAAGCAGATTGAAACAGTTGGGGCAGGGTATTACCTGATTACTATCGGCCAGAACTCAGGATACTATCTCGCGCCAAACGCCGCTTATGACAAATTCGTCGGCATTCAACCGAGCAAGTGTTCGAAGCGGGACCTGGTATCCGACCTGCATGCCGCCCTTAGTAAACGAGGGATTAAGCTTATGGTCTACTTGCCGTCGGGCGCACCGGGCGGCGATCCGGTTGCTGTAAAGGCATTGGATTATCATAAAGGCCCCGACCGGAACCGCGAATTCCAAATTAAGTGGGAATTGGTGATCCGCGAATGGTCGACGCGCTGGAGCGATAAGGTGGTTGGCTGGTGGTTCGACGGATGCTATTGGCCCAACGCGATGTACCGTTCTGATGAAACGCCCAATTTCGCCAGTTTTGCCGCGGCTGCACGGGCAGGCAATCCCAACAGCATCGTGGCGTTTAATCCGGGCGTTGTCGATCGGGCGCTATCCATAACGCCCTATGAAGATTATACGGCAGGCGAAATTAATGATCTGGAACGGGCAATGATCCGCCGGGCGGCAAATGGAATAGTCGATGGCGCTCAAGTCCACTTTTTGAGCTTTTTGGGACAAACTTGGGGAAAAGGATCGCCTCGATACAATGCGGAGCAGATAATCAATTATTCCCGGCTAATTGTTGACAAAGGCGGCGTGATTACCTGGGACGTCCCGATCCAGAAGAACGGTCTGATATCGGATATTTTCATGGAACAGTTGACTGCCGTCGGCAAGGCGCTGGCAGTCCAAAAATAATTTTATTATTTCAATTACACCATTATAAGGATTAAAGAAATGAGTTTAATGCGAACACGCGTAAATTTGTTGCCGAATATTTTGTTTTCTTTAGCCTTGCTTGCAATAGTTGCCTTCGTACCGCTTTGGGCCGCGGACGCGCCGGCTCAACCTGCGGCCGAAAAAGAAAAGGCCCCTGATATGGCCGAAAGCATGTGGCAGACGGAATTCGGCGCAACACACGATCAACGCATGGCATGGTGGCGCGAAGCGCGCTTCGGCATGTTCATACATTGGGGCGTGTATTCCGTACCGGCCGGCGAGTGGAAAGGCTCGCAATCCACCCATATCGGAGAGTGGTTGATGTTGGATTATAAAATCCCGGTGGCTGAATATGCCGCGCTTACGCCGAAATTCAATCCCCTCAAATTCAATGCTGAAGAATGGGTGAAAATCGCCAAGGACGCGGGAATGAAATATATCGTCATCACCAGCAAACACCACGACGGCTTTGCAATGTTTCATTCTGAAGCGAGCGATTTCAACATCTATGACGCGACGCCTTTCAAGCGCGATCCGCTCAAGGAACTTGCCCAAGCCTGCCAGAAAGAGGGCATCAAACTTGGATTTTATTATTCGCAAGCTCAGGATTGGAATCATCCCGGCGGAGCGGCGGCAAAGGGGAAAACCAACTTCGATAAGAACATCGACGAATTAAACCACTGGGACAAGGCCCAACAAGGCAGCATGGACGAGTACATCGACAAGGTCGCTATTCCTCAACTCAAGGAACTTCTGTCCAATTACGGTCCCCTGGCGGTGCTGTGGTTCGATACGCCTGTGAGCATGAATCCGCAGCGCGCGGCGAAGTTCCTTCCCCTGCTGAAACTCCAGCCGAATATTGTCGTCAATAATCGGCTGGATAGCAAAAAACGCACCGGCGACTTTGAAACTCCGGAACAAAAGATCCCCGCGACAGGCCTTCCAGGAAAGGATTGGGAAACGTGCATGACAATGAATTCAACGTGGGGATACAAATCATTTGATAATAAATGGAAGAGCACCCAAACGCTTCTTAGAAACCTGATCGATATCGCCAGCAAGGGCGGAAACTACTTGCTAAACGTAGGGCCTACAAGCGAAGGATTGATTCCCGAACCGTCGATCGAACGGCTGAAAGAAATCGGCGCGTGGATCAAAGTCAACGGCGAATCCATTTATGGTACAACCGCCAGTCCGTTCGCCAATTTGCCTTGGGGGCGGTGCACAAAGAAGCTTTCGCCCGATGGAGCGACGCTCTACCTGCACGTCTTCGACTGGCCTGAAGACGGCAAACTGGTAGTGCCGGGTTTAAGAAATACGATCGAATCCGCCGCGCTTCTGGCCGGCGGCGCAAACCTTGATGCGGTTCCGGGCGAGGAAGGCGTAATTATTACCGTTCCAACTGCGGCGCCCGACAAAATATCTTCCACAATAGTCTTGAAAGTAAAAGGTGCGCTCGAAGTTAAATGACGTGGGTGCACTAGAGTTACATACAGAAATACACACATACATAATCCCGGATGATTATACCCGGGAGTTGATATAATATATTCCACCTTCACTGCCGTGATTTCACGCCTAACTTAATTGCCCGTTTTAATTAGAAGGATAGACGAAGTGTCGCGATACTGTGCTGCAAGTCGATGTTTGCTATGTGGTTGCATATTGACGTATTGCGTGCCGGCCCTAGCTCAAGGTACTGCCCCCCGGGTGTTTCTTCTGGATGGCAAGCTGATGCAAACAGTTAAGGATTGCATTCAGGGCGGAGATAAGAGTTATACAAAAGCGCTTGCCGCGCTTGATCGCGACGCCGGGGAAGCGATTAACGCCGAACCATTGTCAGTGGTTAACAAAAACATCACGCCGCCAAGCGGAGACAAACACGATTACATGAGCCAGGCGCCTTATTTCTGGCCTAATCCGGACACGCCGGATGGCCTGCCTTATATTCGGCGCGACGGGCAGCGAAATCCGGAAATTAAAAAAAATCCCGACGACACAAACATGGCGACAACGAGAGACAATGTGGAAACGCTCGCATTGGCATATTATTTTTCCGGCAATGAGAAATATGCCGCCAAGGCATCCGAGTTGCTCCGTGTTTGGTTTCTCGATCCGGCCACGCGAATGAATCCGAATTTACAGTACGCGCAGGCGGTCCCCGACATAAACACCGGCCGCGGAACAGGCATAATCGAAACTTCCGGCTTGACTTCCGTTGCCGATTCCATCGGACTTCTAGCCGGTTCGAAAGCATGGACCGAGTCCGATCAACGCGGCATGGAAAAATGGTATGACGAGTATCTTAAATGGATGCTGGAAAGCCGTCCGGGCCGTGAAGAAGCCGCCGCGAAAAATAATCACGGGACATATTACGATATGCAAGTTGCATCCTTTGCCTTATTTGTCGGCAAGAGAGATTTGGCCGCCGCCGTCCTAAACGAAGCTAAAACCAAGCGGATAGCGGTGCAGATCGAGCCGGACGGCCGGCAGCCCCTTGAACTTGCCCGCACCAATTCGTGGAGCTATAGCTTGACGAATCTCCGCGGATTGATGTCTTTGGCTCGACTTGCGGAAAACGTGGATATTGATTTGTGGAACTATCAGACGGCAGACGGTCGCGGAATTCGCAAAGCCCTCGACTATCTCTTGCCATTTGCATTCGACCGGCAGAAGTGGCAATATGAGCAGATCGGCAGATGGTCGCCCAGTGGAGCATTTGCCCTGCTGCGCCGGGTGGCCGTCAAGTACCCGGACAGGCGATATCAAGACTTGTTGTCGCAATTGCCGGAAGTTAGCGCGGAAAACAGAGACAATCTGCTCCACTCTAAGTTGTAGTGTTCGTCATTCACATCAGGAGAATGAAATGATATTCAATAAAAACTATCCTTCGGAACAAACATTGCCCGCCGAACATGCACGGCGCATGATATTGACCTGTTGCCTGGCCGGAGTGTTGGGATTGCACGCATCCAATGTCTTTGCCGGCGAGCGAATCACGCTCAATTTCAATCCCAACTGGCAGTTCATCAAAGGCGACGTTCCCGGGGCAACTGCTCAAGATCCTAATCAAGACAATCGCAAGTGGACGATCGTATCCACACCGCACACGTATAACGACGTGGATACATTCGATGATTGGGCGATCCCCGGCCACGTAGGCGAGCAAAATCAATGGTCGGGCCGCACATGGTACCGCAAGATATTCGAGGTTCCTGAATCTTACAGGGGAAAAAAGATTTATATCGAGTTTGAAGGAGTCCGCCAGGTCGCCGAAGTGTATCTCAACGGCAAATTGCTTGGTGTGAGCAAGACCGGTTTTATTCCTTTTGGTTTCGACCTTACGCCGCAAATACAGTTCGGCAAACAGAACGTCTTAGCCGTAATGTGCGACAACCGCTTCATGAAAGATCCGGTGGCTGAAAAGGGCAAACCGGGGACAAGCCAGTCGTTGGCTCAAATATCCGCTAAAGTAAACGAGGGCATACCGGAAGATGTCGATCAGATCGCGGCCGACCAGATTCCCTGGAACAATCCGCACTGGCACCCGGCCCACGGCGGCATCTATCGCAACGTGTACCTGCACGTCGTCGATCCCCTGCACATCTCGCTGCCGCTGTACAGCTTCCTGGAAACCGCCGGCCCGTACATTTATTGCACGGATATTTCGGAGAAGTCGGCCATGGTAAATCTTGAGGTCCCGGTTCAAAACCAGCGGAGCGACGGCGGCGAAGTAGAACTGCGGGCCAAGGTGATAAATCATGATGGGCAGCCGGTGCTCGAAATTAAAAAGTCTATGCCCATTGCGGCTAAATCGCAGGTACAGTTCAACATTTCCGGCGTCATCGACAATCCTCATCTATGGGAGCCGGACTATCCATACCTGTACCGTGTGGTTTGTTCACTTATCGTTAACGGCGAAACTGTTGACACATGTGAAATTCCACTAGGCATCCGCACTGTGCGCTGGGACAAAGACCAGGGTTTCTTCATCAACGGCCGTCATCTGAAGCTTCACGGTTGGGGCCAGAAACCGACTGATGAATGGCCCGGACTTGGCGCGGCGCAGCCCGACTGGATGCACTTCTATACGCTGGAACTTATGAAAAAAGCGGGAGGGAATTTCGTCCGCTGGGGCCATTGCGCCGCCGGACCGTCTTTGATCGCGGCCGGCGACCGGCTCGGAATAATCGCCGATCAGCCCGGCCTGGACGGTGAATCCGACACTCGGGGCGCCGCCTGGAAGCTGCGTTCCGCCGGATTCCGCGACGCGATTATCTATTATCGCAACAATCCCTCGATATTGATTTGGGAAGGCGGCAACCAAAAAGTTACACGCGATCACGCCAAGGAATTACATGGTTATGTGGAAAAATACGACCCGCACGGCGGCCGTGTCTATGCTCACCGCCGGGCCGATAAAACCACTGCCGAATTCATGGATATAGGAATCGGCACGGAAGGCGGCCGGGAGATAAAAGAACTGCCGGTGGTGGAAGGCGAATACGACCGCGAAGAATCGCCTCGCCGCGTTTGGGATGATTTCTCACCGCCAAACTTCGGCTATCCTGAGGCAAAGGGCCAGACCTATCAACTCAATTCGGAACAGTATGCCGCAAACCAAGTGTCGGAGTACGTAAAAAAACTCGGCTCGGCCAACCACAGCGGCGGGGCAAACTGGATCTTTTCCGATTCTACCAGCGGCGGCCGCGTGGCAGTGGAAGTGGCTCGCACAAGCGGCGAAGTAGATGGCGTCCGGCTGCCGAAGGAAGCGTACTACGTTTGCCAGGCCATGTTTCGCTCCGATCCGCAGGTGCACATCATCGGCCACTGGACTTATCCGGAAAAGACAAAAAAGACGGTTTATGTAGCCGGCAATGGAGATGAAGTCGAGTTGTTCGTCAACGGCAAGTCTCTGGGCCGGGGCAAGGTTTCAAATCGATATCTGTTCACCTTCCCGGACGTTGCTTGGGAGCCGGGGGAAATTAAGGCGGTATCTTATGTCAACGGCGAACCGGTTGCCGCTGAAACCAAGCATACTATCGGTTCCCCTGTCGCGATCAAGCTCACGCCGATTACCGGCCCGGGCGGACTACGCGCCGATGGTTCGGACATTGCGCTAATCGACGTGGAAGCCGTGGACGCCAACGGCCGGCGCTGTCCGACGTTCCAAAAAAGAGTCGATTTTACTGTTGAAGGTCCCGCTGTTTGGCGCGGCGGTTACAATAGCGGCAAAATTAACTCCATAAACAATACATACCTCGATCTAGAGTGCGGAATAAATCGTGTGGCCGTCCGATCTCAACTCGTGCCGGGCACAATTGCAGTCACAGCCATGTGCGAGGGGCTTACAACCGGAAGCGTGTCTATCTCATCTCTGCCGGTAAAAGTTGTAAACGGCGCCACTGCCGATTTGCCCGTCATGCCTGCAGTTATATTGAAAAACGATCGTGGCGGAAATTATGCGAGTGCGGGCGCGGAATCATCGCCGGCCTCGCAAATGCAGACGGGGAAATATGTAACATCATTTTCGTATTCCGGACCGACGGCAGGCGTTCATGTCGAAGCGGATGCCCAGGACGGCAAAAAAATCTATGCCGACGGCGATTTGAAGTACGTCAATCTGCCCGTGGAACTAAAGGGAGCCGATTACGTGCAAGCCGTAGCCGCCGACAAGCTCTATAGCGCAGTCGATTTGATGGAAATTGCTGTAAAGGCTGGTTCGGTTATTTGGATTGTTTATGACGACCGCCTGCCTGCTCCAAGCTGGCTCAGCAGTCAATTCAAGCCGGCCGACTTGAGTGTTTCGATCGACGGTCGAAAAATGAAAGCGTACAATCGACGCGCCGATCGCGAGGAAAGCGTCACGCTTGGCTCCAACGCGGAAAATGCCGGCGTAAACGGCTGTAATATGTATATCGTGTTTGTAAGTCCTGCCCCAAAATAGTAGATATTGGTTGTTGTTTTATTATCCTGGAAAACTCCCGGCTTTGCCGGAGGCGACTCTATAAAAAGAATGAATCATGAAAACCAAATTCGAATCAGCGGCATTGTTTATTATGGCTGCGCTTTTAACATTGACTTCAGCGGCAAAAGCGGGCGATCAGCCGGAAATTCGCACGCCAAAGCCGCCTGCCACTCCGCACATTAATGGCCCCGCCATCTTCGGCGTGCGTCCCAGCTCGCCATTTTTGTATCGGATACCGGCCACGGGCCAACGCCCAATGCAGTTTTCCATCGATGGTCTTCCCCAGGGATTGGCAGTTGACCAGGCAATCGGCCAGATAACCGGGTCGTTGAAAGATGTCGGAGAACATGTCGTGATCCTGCGGGCGAAAAACTCATTGGGCAGCGCGGAAAAAAAGTTCAAGATCGTCGTAGGCGAAACATTGGCTCTTACGCCGCCCATGGGCTGGAACAGTTGGAACTGTTGGGGTAGCAAGGTTTCAGCCGAAAAGGTATTGGCCAGCGCGCGTGGAATGGCAAGTTCCGGCCTGATCGACCACGGTTGGACCTACATCAACATCGACGATGCCTGGCAAAGCGACAAACGCGACGGGCCTTTCCATGCCATTCAAGGCAACTCGATGTTTCCCGACATGAAAGGCCTTTGCGACGAGATACACAATCTGGGCTTAAAAGCGGGAATTTACTCCACTCCCTGGGTGACTTCATACGCCAATCACATGGGCGGAAGCGCGGAAAATCCTGAAGGCACATGGGAAAAACCCGCCATTCCCAAAAAAGGCAATGTGAATAAAAAGATTCTACCCTGGGCAATCGGCAAGTATTCGTTTGCCGAAAACGACGCCAAACAGTGGGCCGCATGGGGTATCGATTACCTGAAGTACGATTGGAATCCAAATGAATTGCCCGAGACGCAAGAAATGTACAAAGCGCTGCGAGCCAGCGGCCGCGATGTCGTCTTGAGCCTGTCGAACAGCACGCCGTTTAAGAACATCTCCGAATTGTCGAAAATCGCCAATTGTTGGAGGATCACCGGCGATATTCGCGACAACTGGGACTCCATGAGCAAAAAAGGTTTCGGGCAGGACAAGTGGGCTCCGTACTCGGGTCCGGGACATTGGAACGATCCTGACATGCTGGTCGTCGGATATGTCGGCTGGGGAAGTCCGCATCCGACTAACCTGACGCCGGATGAACAATATACGCACATCAGCATATGGTGCCTGGCGTCCGCTCCGCTCCTGTTGGGTTGCGATCTGACCAAATTGGACGAATTCACCATTAACCTATTGAGCAACGATGAAGTGCTGGATGTAAACCAGGATTCCTTGGGCAAACAGGCCGTTCGTATAAGTAATGAAGCCGACTTGCAGGTTTATGCCAAGGATTTGGCGGACGGTTCAAAGGCCGTAGGCCTGTTCAACTTGGGAAATCAACCGGCGACCGTCGCGGCCAAGTGGCCGGACTTGAAAATTTCAGGCCCCCAAGCGGTTCGCGATTTATGGCGGCAAAAAGACCTGGGCCAATTCGACGATCAGTTTCAGATTACCGTGGCCCCGCACGGCGCGGAACTAATTTGCATTATGCCAAAGGCAAAGTGAGATGTAGCGATTAATGACGGAGACGTAAACCCGCATTAAAAAGGTCTATTGTCGATTTGTGGACATAATCGTCCGATCAGGGCGAATTCAGCGGCGTCAGGGAAACGTTATGCAATTTCATTAGTTCCGCGCCTTTGATTTCCAACGGGGTGATCGTCAGATCATACTCGCCGGCTTCGATAGTTACGGCGCCCAGATCGGCCTTGGCGCTTTTTCCGGTTCCGGTTGGCACGACGGTTTTTTCGAATTTCTGATTGCCGATTGTGATTTGGTATTTTCCGGCGTCGGTTTCATCCTTGGCGTCGGTCATATATTTTACCGACAATTGGTAAGACGCCTTTTCGTTTGACCGGATTTTCCACTTGACCTTTTGGGACGTTGAGTTCCAACCTTCGATATAATCCTTGCCGGCCTTTCCGTCGCCGTAGCGGAGTTTGGAGTGTTTATCGGCGTCGAATGCGCGGAGGACGTTATCCAGTTTGTCGCTGAGCAGTCTGCCAGGATGCGTTGCGATGTCGCCGTTTACTTCGAGGACGACCACGCTGTCAGAGTCGTCCGGTGCATCGAAGGGCACTTCGATCATCAGGTCGTTCACATTAACGCGCGAAGTTTTCAAGAGCTTTTTATCCGCATCGGCCAGCAAATACGCCTTGGCCGCGTCGCTCTTCAAACCGCCAAGGAGGAGTTTGCCGTCCTTGGGCCACTCGAATACGTGCAAGAACAGCATGTTGCCCTTTCGGCTGGATTCGCCCCAGGCTTGCACGTCAAGCGGGGTTTTCTGGCTCCCGTAGATGCACTGGCCGTTGACTTTCATCCATTTGCCGATGGCAGTGAGGATAGCGGCGTCTGGCTCGTCGATTTTGCCGTCGGGACGCGGGCCGACGTTAAGCAGAACATTGCCCCCTCGCGCCGCCGCCTTTGCCAGAAGCCGGACGAAGTAAGAGATCGCTTTGTAGCTCTTGTCGTCTTTCTTGTATCCGTAAGATTCGTTGGTCGTGGGGATTGCCTCCCAATCGCCTTCGTGAGAGGTCAGTTCGGCGGGCCGATCGGAGGTGTTCGCGTAATCTCCAAAATTCTTGGTCTTGCCGCCGCGGCAGAATCGGCCGTTGATTACTATATTATTGTCAATCGCGCGAATCGCCTTGAGCATTTTGAGTTTTTCGCTCAACGGCAACTTGCCGTCCGTATCTCCCCAGAGAATATCGGGGTGATATTTTTTGATCAGTTCCAGGAGTTGTGGGGTAGCCTTCTGGTCGGTGTAGTATTTCGATACTCTCGCCAAAAGTTCGGGATGCTGGTTGTACCAATCTCTGCCGCCCCAAAGATTTTTATCGCCGGCCGGATTGCGGTAATCCCAATCATTGCCGGCCCCGTCCGGGTGCTCCCAATCGAACGCCTGGGAATAATAAAAACCAAACTTCAAGCCGTGCCTGGTGCATGCTTCGCGCAATTCCATCATCGGATCGCGCTTGAATGGCGTCAGATCTAGGTCGTAATAATACGCATCGGAGCGATATACAGCGAAGCCGTCGTGGTGCTTGGCCGTTATTATCAGGTACTTCATTCCGGCCTGCTTGAGCAGTTTGATCCACTCGTCGGCATTGAAATCGACCGGATTGAACTTTTCCACGGCCATTTTTTTGTAGACGTCCAAGGGGATTTTGCCCCAACGCATAACGTGTTCGGAATACGTGCCTTTGGCGTTTTGCCATTGGCCGGCCAACACCGAGTAAACACCCCAGTGCATGAAGCAGCCGAAGCGGGCGTCACGCCACCACTGTATGCGAGCGTCGTGGTTCTCCATCGACTCCGTCCACCATCCGTCGAGCGCCTCATTTTCGGCGTCTGTGTCTCGGGTAGCCGGATCCTGGATAACCGGCTTGAAAATCCTTACCGAGGAAATCCGGGCGGTCAGATCGTCGCGGACTTCGTCGTTTTTCAGATTTTTGGCCTCGCCGTTGATTCCGCCGGTAAAGACCATCGAATCGCCCTGAAAATTGTCGTCCCGGTAAACGACGACCTGGTAGCCGTCGGTTATTATGAGCGACGAAATCGACTTATCGGCGATGCCCTTTTCCTTCAGTTGGCCGGCCGTGTAATCTCCTGGCGGCAATGCCACGGCTTTGCCTCCAAAATCGGCGGCGTCATAAAATGTGGCCACGTCAGAGGCGGATGTGATAGTTGATATGGAGAATAGAACCAATGCAGCCGGCCATAGTATCTTTTTGATTTGATTGGTCATTATGTAATCTCCTCATTTAATATTTAGAGCCAAATTTCATATTTAGAACCAATGCAACATTCTTATTGTCATTCTGCTATTATTGTCATTCTGAGCGAAGCGAAGAATCTATTACGCCTTATCGAGATCCTTCGCTATGCTCAGGATGACGGAAATAGGTGCTTGAATAAAATCCAATTATATACTACCTGATGCTGATTTAAATCATCCAATCTTTGGAAAATCAATTATGTCCATCATTTGTCCGATTTTAGACATGCTATTATTGCTACAGGATATTGGGCTGGATCTTTATTTGGTGGTTGGGCATGGCCGGCATAGGCGGGCCTTCGTGCACTCTACTTAAAAGACTTGCATGACTTCTTTAAAACCGCGATAATGAACGACGGCGATAGGTCGTTTTTATGCCTGATCTTGCCATAAAATGGAGGAGTGCAATGAAAATATTCTTTGACTGCGTTCTTGCTTTGTCGATATGGTTGAGTGCGATGCCCGTCGTAGCTCTTGCCGAGACTCGCTATCATGAGGCCGTTGACGAGTTTTTCAATAGCAAAGATCCTTTTATTCAAAAAACCGTCATTCCGAATATCGAAAAGTATCGCAAGGGCGATTTCACTTTACGATTTGTGGACGGAAAAGGCAAGGCTTTGCCCAACCTGAAGATAAACGGCTCGTTGAAGCGGAACGAGTTTCTTTTCGGCGCCTGCGCTCCGGAGTCAAAGGCGGAGTTGGATCAGAAATGGATTGCCGCATGGAGCCAGCTATTTGGATATGGATTGGCGGAAAATGCCATGAAGTGGGGGAACGTCGAAAAGGAACAAGGCATCTGCGACTTCAATCGCATCGATCGGATTGTGGATATCTCGGCGAAAAACGACGTAGTCTTGGAATACCATTTTCTTACCGGATATCACCCTCAATGGCTGGCCGGCTTGCCTGATTCGGAGAAAGCCGAGCGGCAACAGGCCTTTGCCCGCTCGGTCGTCGATCGCTACAAAGACAAAATCGGTTTCTTCCAGGTGTACAACGAAGACTGGCAAACACACATTGCCAGGGCCAAGGTTTACTTTGACCAGACGGAATTTTTCGCTCAATTGGTCAAGGAATATCCGGGCGTAAAGTTCGGCGTTTCGGATTGCTGGACGCTAAATGATACCGCGGTGTTGCCCGATCCGGATACTGTTAAAAAGCGGTATCCGGGCATCTCCTACATCGCGGCGCACTGCCATAAGCCGCGGCGCCTGTGGGTTGATCCGCAAGTAATGTACCGCAACTTTGACATGTATCTCCACAGCGGCATAAAAATTCACATCACCGAGTTCGGCGTCCAGACAGGCTCTATCGAAGGCGGGTACGTACAGGGCGATTGGACAGATGAAAACATAGCGAAATATTTTGTGCAAGTACGCGCCGTTGCCTTCAGCCATCCGGCCGTGGAAGCTTTTAATCAGTGGGGAATTGGGCCCGAACAGAATCGCTGGACGGCCAATCTATTGCTAAATGATGACTACTCGCCCAAACCGGCCTATATGGCCCTGGAAAGCCTTATCAAGCACAAGCTGAGCACCACAATCGACGGTCAGAGCGATGCCCAGGGCCAATACTGTTTTCGCGGTTTCCATGGGCGGTATGAAATTACGGTTGCGAATCAGGCCGGTGGAAAAGCAACTGCTGTAATTACTCTCGATCCGCAGAAAAATCAGTGCACATTCGTGGTCGAGAATGCGGAAGATTCGGGTATAGGCATAAAGACCGCACAGTAGGATAAGACTGCATTGAAAATGATGACCGCACCACGGCATATAATCTTGACAAGTCTTTTTCCAGCCATTTTTTTGGCGGGAATAAACGTTCTTTATGCCGCAGGGCCCAATAGCAAATGGGTGTCGTTCGATTCCAACGGCAGGCTCGTCTATAAAACGCTGGCAAAGGGCGATCGGATCATGGACTTTTCCTCGGCCGGCTATATGGGCGGAGGAGTCGCGATTCCATCGGCGGAAGTAATAAATACCGTTAATCCTTCCGGCAAAGACGACACCGAGACGATTCAGAATGCAATCGAAACAGTATCGAAAATGCCCGAGGTAAACGGCTTCAGGGGGGCAATCCTTTTAATGCCGGGAAATTATTCTTGCACGCGATCGTTGAATATAAACGCCGGCGGTGTTGTATTGCGCGGCAGCGGTTCCGGGACGAATCAGACGACCATCAAGATGATCGGATCGCCGCACACATGTATTTCGATTAGAGGCAATGCGTCCTCGCGAGCGATAGGCCGGGCAATACCGATTACCGATGCTTATCTGCCGTCGGGCACAAATTCCTTTCATGTTGAAAATGCTGCGGGTTTAAAGGTTGGAGATGCCGTCTTGATCAAGCGCCCTGTCACTGACGCTTGGGTGAAGTTTATGGCAATGGACGATCTTGTCAGAGATGGCCGAAAAGAAACCTGGCTCTCGGTTTCAAGTGAAATAACCACTGAACGTGAAATTCAGAAAATCTCGGACAATTTAGTCACGGTTAATATTCCCTTGACGGATTCCTGCGATGCAAAATATCTCAATCCGCCCGGATGTTCGATAATCAAATGCGAGATTTCCGGCCGGATTTCCCAGGTTGGAGTGGAAAATCTGCGTATTCTCTCCGAGCCTCAAGCGGTTGAAATTAGCCAAAGACATAATGGCGGAATCCGTGTTAGCGCTGCGTGCGACTCGTGGGTTCGCGACGTCGCCATCGAGGATACCGTGGGAAGTCTTGGCGTGGATAGCCAGTCGAAACGAATCACCGTGGAGAACGTGCGCGTTAGCCATAGCGTTGCGACCAAGGGCGCCGCCAAACCGGCCGATTTCGCGGTGAGCGGCTCGCAAGTTCTTTTCAATCGCTGCGCATCCCGCGGAGACGGTCTGTTCTACTTTGTAACGCAAAAGGCGACGACCGGCCCTATCGTGCTTTTGAATTGCACATTCAACGGCAACGGCTCCATTCAACCGCATCAACGCTGGGCAACGGGCCTACTGGTCGACGGATGCAGCGTGCCGGAGGGAGGCATCGATTTTATGAACCGCGGCGAGATGGGTTCAGGACACGGTTGGACTATCGGCTGGGCCGTGGCATGGAATTGCGATGCCAAGCAATTCATCATTCAAGAGCCGCCCGGTTCGGCCAATTGGGCCATAGGATGCAAAGGTGCGAAAGAGACCGCCCCGAGACCGTTTGGCAAAGGCGCCCAATTGCCGGAAGGCATTTTTGATTCTTTTATGACACCGGTTGTGCCTGCGAGTTTGTATTTGGCGCAATTGCGAGAACGTTTGGGACCGCAGGCAGTAAAAAATATTGGTTATTAGACAGGCATGGCACCCCCCCATGTATCTGACTATAGTAGAAAAAATTTTTCAGGCCCAGCATGGAAGTTAAGTTACTGGTGTTCAAAAATTCCAGGATATCTATCGGGGGGTATGCGATTACTTTCTTTTTTACTGCATCCAGATCAAAAATAATCATGTAGTAGTCGTTTTTTGGCATGAGTCTCGATTATAATTCCTCATAACATTAATTAGATGTACTTCAATATATACGCTAAAAATATAAAGAATTTAGAGTTTAGATTATTGACAATCATATCAAAAATAGATATGCTAGAACTTGTAGGTGGGATCGCCTGCAACGCTAAGGCGGTCATTACATTGATTTATTTTAGCTTTTTCTAGGTTTACTTGAGGCAGCGTTAATATCGCTTTAGTATACGTCGCACGCGTACAGGCGTAAGCTTCGGCTAAAGAGATTTACTGCAAGCCTCAAGGTTCTGCCAGCTCTCTTCTTTGCCGAAAAATCTGTTCCGTGCAGGATGTATAGCATCTCTTATGCGTGCACCTGAACATAAGGTTCAGAAGCAACAAGAGGAATTCGCAGTCAAAGCGAAAAGCATTGAGTAGTTATTAACAAAAGGTATTGTGTTTTACATTAGCTTATCCAATAAGTTCACAACCCAACTAAGCGCGGGAGAACAACCATGAGTACGTTTGAGAAACAAATGAGGTGGATTGCGACATTGAGTTTGGCGGGTTTGATAATCGGCGCGATGTTTATCACACCCGCGTCGGCAGCAGTATCCTGGACTGCCGGCGGTGTGGCTTGGCCCAATTTACCCGCTAGTATTCTTTGGTCTAATGGCGGCAACTGGAGCGGAGCCGCCTCACCTATCACAACCGATGACGTGTCGTTCACCAACGCCGGCGCAGTTCCTTTCGCTGGCCCTCCTACCACGCCCACGAACGAAGTGGACGCTTTCAACGCTTCGAATACGATCCACACCCTGTGGTACGGTCAACAGGACAATACTTCACCAAACAATTATGTGCACACCACTGTGATCGACAGTGCGCTGCATATTACGGGCAACCTTGCGGCCCCTACTCTCCCCGATGGCGCAGGTTTTAACGGCAATTACTCGCTCTTTGCAGGTAACGCTAGTGCGCTTGCTTCCTACGTTAGCCAGACCGTGATTAAAGGCCCTGGTACGCTGGACGTTTCAAATGCCGGCGCCAATACCGGTGGCGACATAATGGTGCGCTCGACCGCCACAAACCAAGACGCCCACTACGCGATCCTCGATCTCTCGGGCTTGGCAACATTTAATGCCAACGTTGATCAGGTACTGGTGGGTTATACGAACCAGAGCACTGGCGGAACCAATACAACCCAGCGAGCCGCCGGCAGGTTATATCTTGCCGCAACCAACACGATTGTTGCGAACAATACAGGCACGACTAGTAACGTGGGTTTTATTGTCGGCCGTGCAACAGGCAATGGGAGTAGCCAAACATCTTACGTTTTCCTGGGCCAAAGTAATACCATCTCCGTAACTAACATGACAATTGGCGGCCGAAAAGCGGTTGGCTCCATGAGCTTTGAAAGCGGTTTAAGCAGTCCGACGGTCATCATTCAGAAAATTGGCGGGGGCGCCGCGACTAGTATTACGATCGGCGATAATACTGAAAACGGAACTTCCTCCACAACTGCTATCGGCACGCTCGATCTTACGGGCTCGGGCGCCGGCACGAACATCCAGGCGACCTCGATCATATTGGGCAGAACTGCATCTGCCGCCAGTACCAGTAGCGGAAGCAATGCTACGGGGACCATAACCTTCGACGGCGGAACTATCAGTACAACTACCTTGACAGTTGCTCTCCAGGCTGCCGCCTCCCCATGTGTCGCGACAGGCACCGTTACCGTTTCGGGCACGGGTAATCTGGCAATTAGCACCGGAGGTATTATTCTGGCACAATTTGCGGGGGCCGGAAATGGGACAACCCTCGGATCTTCGACCGGCACGCTGAACATCAACGGCGGAACGGTCACCCTTACCGGCGGCAACATCACCGATGGCGGCGGCGCCTCTACTCTCCAACTTAGCGGAGGCACGCTCAATATGGGTGGCATGAGCATCGGCAGCGCCGCAAACCAGATTGACACTCTTACTTTGGCCAGCGGCACCCTTAAAAACGTCGCCGAGATCAACGGCGGCGCCGCGATAACTAAAACTACCGCCGGCACTTTAATCATCGACGGCTCAAATACCTATAGCGGCGGGACTACCGTTTCCGCCGGCAAGCTCTTGGCCGAAGGCAGCCTGCTGAGTTTCGTCACCGTCAACAGCGGCGCAATCCTGGGCGGAAATGGCTCCGTCGGCGGGTTGAACGTCCAATCCGGCGGAACGCTCTCCACCGGCGACAGCCCCGGAAAATTAACGGCCAACGGGAACGCCACTCTCGGCGGCATCGATGCCGTCGAAATCAACAGCGCAGCAGCGGGCACGGGATACGATCAACTCGTGGTCAACGGCGCATCCAATACCGTCGCCCTGGCTGGAACTCTGGCACTTACGGTGTCCCCATCGTACACGCCCGCCGGCGACGCATTCTGGATCGTGGTCAACAATACCACCAGTAGTCTAAGCACCTCGTTCGGCTCCGTTACGGGATTGCCGGATGGATGGAACGTATTGTACAACGTCGATTATGACACGAATAACCTCACCCCGGGAAGCGGCAACGACGTGGCGGTTGTTGCCATTCCCGAACCGGCTGCTTTGCTTATGTTGATTATCGCCGCCGGGCTGGGCCTGATGTTTAGGCGCACTCGCGATAAATAATTATTTCTCCCGGGTTTTACGAGATAAATCCGGGCGGAACGAGCGGAAAAAAATCGAAGGGCCCGTCGAGACGACTATCACAGTCTCGACGAGCCCTTTTTTGTATGCCGAGCATGTTTGACAGTTTGGAGGTGTAAGTCCTCTACCCGACCTGATGGAGGAGAAGGGTTAGCGAAGCGCAAGGGCGTCGCCGTGAGGCGGGGTCTGAAGGAAGCGTGGA
>JBEKZY010000049.1:0-21235 GCA_049509395.1 Thermoguttaceae bacterium
CATGCCCAGCGAAAAGGCCAACGCGATTGTGATCCGGGCGGTCGATTTCAGCGAAAGCAGCCTGGTGGTCACGCTGTTCACCCGCGAATTTGGCAAAATAGGGGCTTTGGCGAAGGGAGCAAAACGGCTTAAAAGCCCTTTCGAGTCTGCTCTTGATCTATTGGCCCTTTGTCGAATAGTATTCCTCCACAAAACGTCGGAAGCCCTGGACTTGCTGACCGAAGCCAAGCTGCTTCGGCGGTTTCGGCCGCAGGGCCGAAATCTGCTCGACCTTTACGCAGGCTATTACGTAGCAGAGTTGTTGGGCGAACTGACCGACGACGATGATCCTCATCCGGAGCTTTTCGATTTGGCCGACGAGACCCTGGCGGCCTTGGCCGCCGGAGAACCGGTGGCACGACGCGTGATTCGATTCGAACTGGGAATGTTGCGGATATTAGGGCACATGCCCGCCCTGGAAACCTGCGCCGAGTGCGGCGCGCCCGTAAGCGCCACGGGCCGAATCGCCTTCGGGCAACTCGACGGCGGAGTTTTGTGCAACCGATGTCGCGCGGGAAAAAACCAAGTGGCGATGGTAAGCGCCGGAGCGCTTAAAACTATGGCTCAACTGGCCGATCCAGATACTCAAACCTGGCAACGCATGGAAATCAACTCCCGCATCCTCGGTGAATTGCGCGGCGTGCTGAACCATTACCTGTTGAACCTTTTGGGCCATAAGCCCCGCATGTTTGAATACCTGGGAGTGCTGGGGAAATAAGGATGAGGGATGAGAGATGAAGGATGAGGGATGAGGGATGAATGAAACCGCTTGCGGTTTCGCGAGCCATATTCACATTCACTGGCACAAGTTTTGTAGGGTGCGTGAAACGCACCATAGCTTATATTGGTCGGTGCGTTTCACGCACTCTACGGATTGAAAATTGAAAACTTGCCACGGACAAGGAAGTCCACAATGACACAAAACCGAAGACTAACGTATTTGTTATTATTCGCTTTTAGCATGGCGGTAATTGCTTCGGGTTGTGCATCGGTGCCGCCGCCTCCGGGGCAGGTTCAAACCGCTGCGAATAAACCGGCCTCTTCCGACAGCGTCAGCGGGGACTCCGATTCAGGATGGTTGTTCCGTTCGCTTACCGGGCAGAATGCCAAGGGGAACGAAAAGCCGCAAGCGCAGGCCCAGACTAATGCGAACGCCGCGGTTTCGCCCAATCAAGCAACAGGGCCGAACCCCGGATATCCGCAAGGAATTACACAAACATCGGCCCTTCAGGCGGGTCCATCGGCGGGAGTTTTTCCGCCTTCGCAGGTTGTGGGCACGGTAGCGTCGGAACCGATCGGGGAAGACGACTCGGGAAAATTTCCGGTGTCTGTGTTGCCCTCGCAGCCGCAGGCGGCGACTGCGCCGCCACAAGTGTTGCCCGATCCCCCGCCCACCCCGGCGTCGGTGACCGACCCACTGAAGGGAAAGGACGAGGATTTCTGGTCCAAACTGGCGCCTGAGAACGTGTGGAAGAGCGTTAAAAAAGCGACGGGCAACGGTCCCGACGAAAACATCGCCCGGTCGTCGTTTAAAGAAGGCCAGGACTTGTTCCTGCAAAAGAAATACGCCGAGGCGGCGGAGAAATTCAAGACCGCGGCCGACCGCTGGCCCGATACCCCGCTGGAAGAAGACGCCTTGTTCATGGAGGGCGAGAGCCAATTCTTTGCCGACCAGTATCCCAAGGCCCACGACACTTACAGCATGTTGTTGAAAAAGCACAATAATTCCCGGCATCTGGACATCGCCGTGCAGCGCGAATTCGCCATTGGGCGCTATTGGGAACGATTGGACGTTTATCAGCACAAGTACACGCTTACGCCCAATTTCACCGACAACTGCCGGCCCATGTTCGATACCTTCGGCTATGCCATCGCGGCCTTTCAAAACGTGCGCATGTACGATCCCACCGGTCCGCTGGCCGACGATAGCGTGATGGCCACCGCGATAGCTTACTTCCAACGCGGCTTGTACGAGAGCGCGGCCCAGGATTTCGACTTGCTGCGAAAAGAATATCCCAACAGCAAATTTCAAAAGGACGCCCATCTCCTGGACTTGCAGGCCAAAATGCGGGTCTACCAGGGCAAGTATTACGATCCCACGGCCCTGAACGAGGCGGGCGAAATCGCCGATCAAGTATTATCGCAATACAGCGATCAATTGGGAAAGGAACAAGCTCACGTGGCCAGGGCGCGCAGGCAAATTCTCGAAGAAAAAGCCAACCGCGATTTCGCCATGGCCGAATATTACGAAAACCACAAGTATTACGGCTCGGCACGGCTTTATTATCAAGACCTCATCCAGAAATATCCATCCACCGAGAAAGCCAAGGACGCCCGCACAAGGCTGGATGCCATCAAGGGCCTGCCCGACGTGCCGGCAAATCACTTCAAATGGTTGACCGATTTGTTTCCATCAGGCAAATAATCGCAAAATATGCGGACGGCAACGGCCCATCAACGACGATTGCACTGGTTCCCACGCTCTGCGTGGGAACCCCAATTCCGGGGACGCTCCGCATCGAATCGGATAACACGGAGTGTCGCGGACAAGACATTCCCACGCAGAGCGCGGGAACGAGGACACGGAGTGTGCGGACTACATATATTTAATAACCTCGGCCTGTGGGGACTGCTTTTCGCATTGGCGCTGCTTGGCGGTTGCGCCGGGTACCAGATCGGCAACCAATCGCTCTACCCCATGAATATTCACACGGTTTACGTGCCCATGTTCCAGTCGGCCAGTTTCCGCGCCAACCTGGGCGAAAGGCTTACCGAAGCCGTGATGAAAGAAATCGAACTGAAAACGCCCTATAAAGTCGTATCCGATCCCAACGCCGACAGCACTCTATCCGGGCGCATAGTCCAGGAAGGCAAGGAAGTCTTAATCGGCTCGCGAGTAGGCGATCCGCGGGAAATCCAGGTAAACATCCGGGTGATGGTGGGTTGGACCGATCGGCAGGGCCGTTTGCTTCGCGAATCATCGGCCGTTCCCTTGCCATCCGAACTCATCGATGTCCAAGGCACCGGCAACCTCGCGCCCGAGACCGGCCAGTCCATCGAAACGGCCCAGCAAGAGGCCATCCAGCGCGTGGCCACACAGATTGTTTCCTTAATGGAAAAACCGTGGTAAACTAAAGACAAGGTAAGTAGTATGTGGTAGATAGTATGTAGACTTCTGATGGCCAGATCGGTCTGACGACAAGGCACATAAAAACTATATATAATCTAAAAAACTACCTACTATCTACAACCTACCATCTACCTTCCCATGATGCCCGCCGACCTGAAAGCATCGGACCGCTGGAAACTTCGCAGCAAGACATTACTTGTGGGGCGGATTCCGCTTTTGATGGGCATTATCAACGTCACGCCCGACAGTTTTTCCGACGGCGGAAAGTATCTGGACGCGGACAAAGCCGTGGCACATGGTTTAAAGTTGGCCGGCGAAGGGGCCGATATCCTCGACATCGGCGGACAAAGCACCCGGCCCGGCGCCCGGCGCGCCAGCGCCCGGGAAGAACTCGACCGCGTCATGCCGGTTGTTAGTGCGCTTTGCCGGATATCGCCCGTGCCCATTTCGATCGATACGTTTGAACCCGGCGTGGCCGAAGAAGCCCTGATCGCGGGCGTGGAGGCGATAAACGACATCACCGCGTTGGCCGATCCCGAAATGCTCAAGCTGGCCGTTTCCAGCGGGTGCGGCGTTTGCGCCATGCACATGCAAGGCACCCCCGAGACAATGCAGGTGAACCCGTTTTACGAGGACGTGGTGGTCGAGGTGCTGCAATTCCTCCGTCAGCGGCGCGACGCCCTTGCGGATGCCGGCGTCGAACCCGCGCGCATCGCCCTGGATCCGGGCATCGGTTTCGGCAAGAGCAAGGAGCATAATCTGGCCTTGTTGTCGAATGCCTGGCGCTTCCATGCCCTGGATTGTCCCGTGTTGATAGGCCATTCCCGCAAAAGTTTTATCGGCCAGATGGCGGGATCAAACAGTGTGGAGGCTACAGTTCAACAAAAAGTTGGGAGGGCAGTTGAACTGCCGACCAAACTGCCGCACCAACAATCCGAGGTTGACCTGCTGCCCGGCACCATTGGTGCGGCCCTGGCCCTGGCCCGGCAAGGCGTGCAAATCCTCCGTGTTCACGACGTCGAGGCCGTGCGCAACGCCCTGCTTATGTTCGAGGCCTGCGGCGGGTTTTGAGTTTAGCGGCGGCACTTGTATCGCGAGTCAAAAGTCAGAGTAGGGGCGTGACGCCCCGGCAATACCGGGCCGACACGGCCCGGCTCAGAATAAGATCAATAAAACATAAATGCGATATTCTTTTTGAAATGCACGATAAATATCCATAACTACCGGCGCCGCAACCAGTTATGAAAACAATATCTTGCCCGGAGTTTAACAAATCGCCGTTGACTTTCAGGGCCTATTAAGAGATACTTCCAGGGCGGAATTCCCCCTCCGCACTTATCTTGATTGACATTCGTTATCGGAACCAATAGCCCGCATTGCAACTGGCGGGGTATTATTTGATTAGGCGGTGGCAGCATAACATTTTCCGGCTGTTTTATGGCAACAAGTGGATCGAATAATTTGTACGAATATTGTCTGAATGTGGCACAACGGGCCAAGCAGGCGGCCGAGGAATTGGTCTTAGCAACCGGGGCACAAAAACGCGAGTGGCTGTACCGCTGCGCCCGATTACTCGCCGAACGATCGGTGGCCTTGGCCGAGGCCAATCGAATCGATATCGGCAAGGCGCCCGACTACGGGCTGACCGCTGCGGCCATTGACCGGCTGCGTCTAACGCCGGAGCGGATCGCGGCCATGGCCAAGGCCCTCGAAGAAGTGGCCCAGTTGCCCGAGCCCATAGGCGAGATAATTTCATCGTCGATCCGGCCCAACGGATTGGAAGTGCAAAAGGTCCGCGTGCCTTTGGGAGTGATCTTTTTTATCTACGAATCGCGGCCGAACGTCACGGCCGACGCCGCTTCGCTGTGCGTGAAGGCCGGAAACGCGGTTATTCTTCGGGGCGGCAAAGAAGCCATGCACTCGAACACGGCGATAGCCGAAATCCTGGCCGAAGCGGCCGCCGACGCCAGGCTGCCGGCCGACGCCGTTCAACTCCTGCAAACCGCCGATCGCGAGGCGGTAGGGCATTTGCTGCGCATGCCGCAGTATATCAACCTTTGCATTCCCCGCGGCGGCGAAAGCCTTATCCGCCGCGTGAGCGAAGAAGCCAAGATGCCGGTAATAAAACACTTTGCCGGCAATTGCCACGTATATCTCGACAAATCGGCCGACCCGGACATGGCCGAAAAAATCGTGCTAAACGCCAAATGCCAGCGGATGGGCGTGTGCAACGCGGCCGAATCGCTTCTGGTGCATGCCGGCGCGGCTGCCGCCCTTTTACCCCGCGTGGGAAAGGCCCTTTCAGAGCGCGGCATTGAACTTCGCGGCGATGAAGCAACCCGGCGGCTGCTGCCGCAAGCCAGACCGGCCACCGAGGACGATTATCGCGAGGAATATCTGGGGCCGATCATATCGGTCAAGGTGGTCGATTCGGTGGAGGCCGCCATCGAGCACATAAATCGCTACGGGTCGCAGCATACCGACGCCATAGTGACCCGCGATTTGGACGCAGCCCGGCTTTTCGCGGCCCGGGTCGATAGTTCGGCGGTAATGATCAACGCCAGCACGCGGTTTAACGACGGGGGCGAATTCGGGCTGGGTGCGGAAATCGGCATCAGCACCGATAAATTCCACGCCCGCGGCCCCTGCGGCATCAACGAATTGACCAGTTACAAATACGTTGTTTACGGCGCCGGACAAGTGCGGAATTAATGTGTTGTTGGAACGGCATTTCAACTGCCGCCCCAACAAAAGCCTGTTTTTTGGATAAACTACATCGTTGGGGCGGCAGTTGAACTGCCGCCCCAACAAAAGCCAATGAGGGGCGGGCAGTTTACTGCCCGCTAAAATCCATGTCTGGCGACGTCCTAAGCCAATTGGAAGTGGAAAACCTGCTTAGCGCTATGAACTCGGGCGGGTCGGAACAGGCCGCGGCGGCACAATCGCCTGCCGCCGAGTTTCGCGGAGCCGCGCGCACCCCGCCTATTTATCGGGATAAGATCGTCACATACGATTTCAAACGCCCCGAACGCGTGGGCAAAGAGCAGATGCGGGCCTTGCACACCATGCACGAGGGATTCGGCCGCAACTTCGGCGCCGCGCTTTCCGCCCTGTTGCGGAGCATCGTGGAGGTAAAGCTCACCAGCGTGGATCAGCTCACCTACAGCGAATTCGTGTTCAGCCTGGAAAATCCGACTTGCTTCAATCTGCTCAAGGCCGAGCCCCTGGAAGGCAATCTGATTCTCGACATCAATCCATCGATTCTTTATCCCATCATCGACCGCATGCTTGGCGGCGGCCGCGAGACGGGCGCCTTGGCCCGCCGGCCCCTGACGGAGATAGAATTGCGTCTTGTGTCGCGGATCACGGGCCTGTTTCTCAAGGAAATGCGGCACGCCTGGGAAAACGTGTTCGATTTGAAGCTCTCCGTGGTGCAAGTCGAGAGCAATCCACAACTGGTGCAGATCGTGCCGCCCAACGAAGTCGTGGTGCTGATCAGTTTCGAGATCACAATAGGGGAGTTGCGCGGGATGATGAATCTTTGCATCCCTTACAACTCGATTGAGCGAATCGGCGGCAAATTGTCGGCCAATACATGGGTCACTTACGGCCACCGCCAGGCCACTGCGGATAGCGTCGAACAGATCAGCCGCGCCGTGTGCACATCGCAGGTGGAACTGAACGTCCGGTTGTCGCAAACGCGGATTACCGCCAGCGAACTGCTGGGTCTGCGCGTAGGCGACATTATCACCACGGCCAAAGACATCAACAGTCCGATGGTGGTTTCGCTGGAAGGGATTCCGAAATTCCACGCTTCGCCCGGCGCATTCAAGGGCCACAAGGCCATCCTTATCACCGACGCCATTAAAAATCCGACAGAAGCCTTGGAATGAGCAGTTTGGCCGGCGCCGGCCGACATTATCCGACATATTTGTCTTGTCGCGCAAGATTTTGTCAAGACCTATGACACCTCTCCTGGATCTAAATCATATGAGCCGCCGGGGACGCCAGGTACGATGACTCACAATACTTAATAATTGCCAAAGCCCAGCATTCTTCAAACAGGCTGGGGCTCACGGCGAAGTGAGACAAAACGAATCTCAACCCGCTTATTGAGAGCGATCGCAATACGGTTCAACATGGCCAAAGAGTGTCCTTCGTAATCCGCATGCTCGAGGCGGCAGATCACCGATGCCGTTGTGCCTACAAGCTTGGCAAGGTCTCGCTGGCTTAGGCCGGCTTCTTCACGCAAATCATAAATCTGACGAGCCACCGCTGCATTAGATCGCTCCTCTTCTAGGAGGGCCATTTTCTCCGCAGATCCCTCAAAGTAGCGGCGATGTAGAATTGCAACAGCATCCTTGGTAGGTTTTTGCCGTTTGATGGTGTTTTTTTTCCGAGACATATTTTTTACTCTTTAAAAGTGTATTTTTCGGGATCGCTTACAAACTTGTTTTTATATTTTATTGCCAATTCTATGTCTTTATGCGGGACAAGTCGTTCTTTGACCAGCCCGTGGGCAAGTACTGCCGCTGTCTTCTCGTGGAAAAAATAAAGGATACGATAGTTCATGCCTCGCAGCCCAATACGCAATTCATAGATGCCATCGCGGAGATAATCTGCTTCAGGGCGGCGCAATTCGTGTCCCATTTGTTTTAGCCGCTCGATTTTGACTGTGCATTTGGCCTGTGCCTTTACTGTTAGTTTGTCGAGCCAGTCCAGGACCGGGACAGTTCCATCATGATCCCTGAAGAAGACGACTTCGATTTTTGGCATCCATTCCTCCTGTTACTATGTTCGCATATTTGCGAACAAAAGTCAAACAATATTTAACATAATTGCCAAAATAATATGATCAAAGAGTGTGAAGAATCGGTATTGATGGTCCCCTAATTTCTGTGGGCCGGCCTTGATTACCGCCCCCCAAGTTTCTATCCCTGGGTTTTTTTACATCTCGACTGAGAGTACAATGCCCATTTTCCGGATTTGCCGATCGAGTGTATTTAGCACTCATGGATTGCCAACTGCCGCCACATCATTAAATTATACATACTATTATCATGAAAATCGGTCTGACATACGATCTGCGCCAGGACTATTTGGCCGAGGGTTATTCTGAGGAAGAGACCGCCGAATTCGATCGGCCCGATACGATCGAGAGCATTGAATCGGCCTTGAAAAGCCTGTCTCATCAAACCGACCGCATCGGAAGCGGCAAGCGATTGATCGATCGGCTGACTCAGGGCGACCGTTGGGATTTGGTCTTTAATATTGCCGAAGGCTTGCACGGCACGGCCCGCGAGGCCCAGGTGCCGGCCATTCTCGATTTATTCCAGATTCCTTATACATTCTCCGATCCCTTGACGATGACCATCGCGCTGCACAAGAACTTGACCAAGACGATTGTCCGTCAGGCGGGCGTGCCCACCGCGGATTTTGCCCTGGTCGAACGGATGGAGGACGTCGAGAGGGTCGATCTGACGCCGCCATTGTTCGTTAAACCGGCGGCCGAGGGCACCAGCAAGGGCATATCGGCGGCCTCGAAAATCGTAAACCGGCAGGCACTGCGGCAGGCCTGCGACGATTTGCTTAAACAGTTCCGCCAGCCGGTGCTGGTGGAGACCTTCTTGCCGGGCCGGGAGTTTACCGTCGGCATGGCGGGCACGGGAGATCGGGCCGAGGTCTTGGGCACGCTGGAAGTCATCCTGCACCCCCATGCCGAAGCCGATGTATATTCCTATCGCAACAAGGAAGAGTGTGAAGATTTGGTGCATTATAAATTAGTCCGCGCGGAAAACGACGACCAGGTGCGCAAGAGCGAAGAGATCGCGCTGACGGTCTGGAGGATTTTGGGATGCCGCGACGCGGGCCGGGTCGATTTGCGCTGCGACGCCCAAGGAAGAGCGAACTTTATCGAGGCCAACCCCCTGCCCGGACTCCACCCCCAGCACTCCGATCTGCCGATTTTATGCACTTCGCTGGGGATACCCTATGTTGCTTTAATCCAACGGATCGTACAATCAGCCCTGCAAAGGAACAAAATGGGGACAGGCGCCCCAGCCTGGCCTTAATTTTAAATAGCCATGAGAAATATCGGGAGCCGATTCCCATTTCTACAAAGAATAAATCGCCATGCGAGTCGCGGTTCTTTATAACGCCGTTTCCCAACAGGACACGATCGAAGATCTGGATGTCCTGGTGCAGGTCGAGGTGGTCTCCCAATCCCTAAAACGCCTGGGCCACGAACATTTCGCTGTCGCGTGCACTCTTGACTTGGACGCGATGAAG
Source organism: Thermoguttaceae bacterium (assembly GCA_049509395.1). GTDB lineage: Bacteria > Planctomycetota > Planctomycetia > Pirellulales > Thermoguttaceae > JBEKIK01. Next base: position 9,458 of record JBEKZY010000049.1, read on the forward strand.
GAAAAACTGCGGGAATTGCGGCCGGATATGGTTTTTAATTTGGTCGAAGCGCTCCACGGCGACGACTCGCTGGTTTATTTGCCTCCCGCGGTGCTCGTTTCGCTGAATTTGCCCTGCACCGGGGCTTCGGCCGAATCGCTTTTTTTGACGACTCATAAATTATTGGCCAAGGATCGACTTTCCCGCGCAGGATTGCCCACCCCACGCTGGATTGTCCAAGACAAAATCATTGGAGGAGATGAGAAGTCGGACAACAGCAGCCCTCACCCTAGCCCTCTCCCAAAGGGAGAGGGGACGAGCAGACCTGACCCGACCAACCTTCGGTCGGTGCCCGGAGAGGGGACGACGGCGCGATGGATCATCAAGGGGGTTTGGGAACAGGGCTCACGCGACATGGACGACGATGCCGTGTTCAGCGGCGGAGCGGCGGAGGTTCATCGCCGCTTGCGGGAGAGGGTTAAGCACACCGGCCGGCCCGCATTTGCGGAAGAGTACATCGAAGGCCGGGAATTCAACCTTGCAATGTTGGCCGGTCCCGGCCCGGTGGAAGTGTTGCCGCCCGCGGAGGTGGATTTTTCCGCTTTTCCCGCGGAAAAACCTCGTATCGTGGGATACCGTGCTAAATGGCAGGCCGATTCCTTCGAATACAACAACACGCCCCACCGCTTCGATTTTCCCGACGCCGACCGCCCGCTTCTCGATTGCTTGGCGGATCTGGCCCTGCAATGTTGGAACCTGTTTATGCTCTGCGGCTGGGGCCGCGTCGATTTCCGCGTGGATCAAAGCGGCCGGCCTTGGATCTTGGAAGTCAACGCCAATCCGTGCCTTTCGCCCGACGCAGGTTTCGCCGCGGCATTGCAGCGGGCGGGCATCGAATTCGACGAAGCGATAAGGCGTATTGTAGACGAAGCAAAGCCCGCGGGCTGCAACCCGTGGGCTTAACGGTGTTATTCATTCAAGTTCCAATAAAACATTAGGCATATTATGAGTATTGATCCCCAAAAGCAAAAATCTACGACGCCTATCGTGTTTCGCTGCGACGTTCAATCCGACGACCGAGATTGCATCCGGGCGATTGTGGCCTCGACCGGCGTATTTTCGCCCGTCGAAATCGAAGTGGCCGTCGAACTCCTCGACGAGCGCCTGGCAAAAGGGCCGTCCAGCGGATATCATTTCATCTTTGCCCAGCGCGACAATCACACATTGGGCTACGCCTGCTACGGGCCGATAGCGCTTACGGCAGCCAGCTACGATCTGTATTGGATCGCCGTGGATAAAACCTGCCACGGGCAAAAAATCGGGCAATTGCTGTTGGCCAAGTCCGAAGAACTCATCCGCGCCGCCGGAGGCCGTCAAATATACATCGAAACCTCCAACCGCGCCCAATATTCTCCCACGCGAAAATTCTATCTCCGCTGCGGCTATCGCCAGGAAGCATTGTTAAACGATTTTTACGCCCCAGGCGATGATAAGGTGATATACGTGAAGTATGTATAGAGTGGAGAGTGGAGAGATAATTGTAGCTTTTGTGTGTGGCACTGGCATCTTGCCAGTAGTGCTGGAAAAAAACACGGGCAAGATGCCCGTGCCACCCACTTTAGAGCCATCTTTCGCTGCGGTACCACTCGGCTGTCTGGCGCAGGCGTTCGACAAGCGGGTCTTTGACCGAAAAGCCCAAATCCTCCACGGCCCTAAGCGGCGAACAAATCCAGGATCCGGCGGTGACTTCCCGAGCTTTATCGACGTGCATATAAAGCGGTCGCCGTATGATTTGTGACACTGTTTCCACAGCCGCCGCCACGACCCAAACCAGCGGCATGGCGATATGCAGCGGGAAAACCCGGCGACGCCCTAAGACCCTGCCGATTAGACGCCCGAGATCGTCATAAACCACGTCTTCTTCACAGGCGGCAAAATAATAACCTTGCCCGGCCTGCGATCCATTACCACCCAACGGCGCGAGGCGCTTGCCTCGTTGGGCGGCAAGAATCATCAACTCCGCCAGGTCGGCGGCATGGATCAGCGAAAAACGATGCCGTCCCAGGCCGGGTACAACATGAATGCCGAATCTGTTGACCGACCGGAACATCGGCAGTCCCAAACGATCTCTTTCGCCAAGCACGATCGGCGGCCGAATAATCGTCGTGGGCACCCGGTCGGCGAACGACTCGGCCTCCTGTTCTCCGGCACGTTTGCTCCGCCCATACGCCGACACGGGCTCAGCAGGATCGGACTCGATTTTGGGTCGCCCGTCCAAAGCCGGCCCTGCCGCGGCCAAAGATGATACAACCAACAACACCGGCGGACTCTCTTGCGCCGCGCAGACCCGGGCAATATTGCGGATGCCTCCTTGATTCACCCGGAAAAATTGCCGCTTTGTCAAAGCCAGTGTAAGACCGGCTAAATGATAAACGATATCTTGACCGGCCACGGCCGGCATCAAGCTCTCATGCTGAGTGACATCGCCATATACCAAACGCAGACCCAGGCGATTCAGGCCCTCGATTTGCGAGGTCTTCTGGACCAAACATGTCACCTCGTCGCCGCGTGCAACCAAGGCCGAGGTAAGATGTGAACCGATAAATCCGCTAGCGCCAGTAACCAGAACCTTAGCCATGAATTACCCATTCCAAGCGTAGGTTCTTTGCAAAGCCAAACGAACCACGCCGGTAATTTGATTGATAGTAACCGTTTTTGAGAGGACCGAAAAGGCATGGGCTAATTTGGCTTGTTCGATAATCAGATCATCCAATTGAGCCGAAAGCAATATGCACGGCAACATCGCCCGGAATTCTTTTAAGCGATGCAAGGTCTCCAAACCCGAGAGTCTGGGCATATGGATGTCCAAAAGCACTAAGTGCACGGTTTCATGTTTGACGATATCGAGGGCTTCCTCGCCATTTCCTGCCACAAGCGTGCGGAATCCCCTGGGTTCAAACGCCACGCGCAGCGTTTCCCTAAACCCGGCGTCATCGTCGGTGATGAGCAAGGAGGGGTGTTCCAGCAACATGATAATTACTCCAAAAAGGACAAGCCCATAGGGTTATGGAGCAACTTAAATGCCATTGTTCCGCTATTGCATGATTGACAAACCCAATTGTTCGCAAGTCCTTATACAAATGTATCTTACAATAAATTAATATTTTTTGCCAGATAAAATAGAGAAGCTGAATCGACTATATCGCAATGACAAAAGGACTATTTTTCTGCCTTTTTGGCAGATCATACTGCCCTGTAAAACTACAAATCAGTGATGCTTAAATTTGGCCGTCTAAAAGACCACATAAACCACCCATAATGTGTATATGTCTCGGATTTATTTTTTGTCTATGAGTGTGCAACAAATGTCATCCTGACATGAGATAAATTAGTCTAAATCCTCATGTTGGGGGTATTGCGGGCGAATAGTTGTCGCGATTTGCTTTACTTAGGCCGAATTGCCCTTGAATGTCGCACCTGGGAACCTATAATTCCGGGATTCAACCCCGGTCGAATAGCAAACGGCCTGGGGCCGGTGATGGGTTTGTCGAAACCATGAGCCGGTAGTCCCGCATGATAAGCGGGTGTAGCTCAGTTGGTAGAGCGCCACCTTGCCAAGGTGGTTGTCGTGGGTTCGAATCCCATCACCCGCTCTTTTGCATCATCAAAAGGCAACATCCCGGTGTAACGGTTCGATCATGGCTGAAACAAAAAAACACGATTTAGACGACGACTCTTTGAAAACCGAGCAACTTCCCGGCGCAGAAACCGCCGAGGAAAAGGAGGAAGAGAAAGAGCCTCTGAATCTCGCGGTCGATATTCAGAACCGCAGCACTTGCGAACGTCACATCAAGGTGACCATTCCGCGCGAGGACATCGAACGCTACTTCGACAAGGAATATTCCGATCTTATGCCCACAGCGCAAATTCCCGGTTTCCGCTCGGGCCGGGCGCCGCGCAAATTGGTCGAAACCCGATTTCGCAAGGACGTGACCGAAAAGGTCAAGACCCTGTTGCTTAGCGACAGCCTGGCCCAAATACACGAAGAGCAGAAAATCGCGGCCATCAGCGAGCCCGATTTGGATCTGGACGCGGTGGAAGTGCCGGCCGAAGGCCCGTTGACCTTCGAATTCAATCTGGAAGTTCGGCCTGAATTCGCATTGCCCAAATGGAAGGGGCTGAAGATAGAAAAACCGGTCCGCGAAATTACCGATGCCGACGTGGACGAGGCCCTGCACAACGTGCTGGCGAACCGCGGCCGCCTGGTGCCGTTTGGCGGGCCGGCCGAAGCGGGCGATTACATCACCGCAAATCTCACTTTCAAGGACGGCGAACGCTTCCTTGCCGGCGCTGCCGAAGAAGTCATCCGCATCCGGCCGGAACTCAGTTTCCGCGACGGGAAGGTCGCCGGTTTCGACAAGTTGATGACCGGGGTCCGCCCCGGCGAAACGCGCCAAGGCGAAGCCGAGGTAGCGCCCGACGCCCCCAATCCCGAGCTGCGCGGCAAAAAGGTGACGGCCATTTTCGAGGTTCTGGAAGTCAAAAAACTGGAAGTTCCCGCCCTTACACCGGAACTGCTCGAGGAATTAGGGGGTTTCGAACTCGAGTCCGACCTTCGCGACGCCATCAAGGATCAACTCGGCCGCCAATTGGAATACGAACAGCGTCGCCGGGCCCGGCAGCAGATAACCGCCGCCTTGACCGAAGCCGCTAACTGGGACCTGCCCCCGGCCATGCTCGAGCGCCAGAGCCACCGCGAGTTGCAACGGGCGGTAATGGAACTAAAACGCAGCGGTTTCAACGACAATGACATCCAGGCCCATGAAAACGAACTCCGCCAAAACAGCGCGGTCTCCACGGCCAGGGCCCTGAAGGAACATTTCATCCTGGAACGGATCGCCGAGGAAGAGAAAATCGAAGCCGTGGATGCGGATTACGATAAAGAAATCGCCTTGATCGCCAACCAAAGCAACGAATCGCCCCGGCGCGTTCGCGCGCAAATCGAAAAAAGCGGAAACATGGACGTGCTGCAAAACCAGATTATCGAACGCAAGGCCATCGACCTCATACTCGATCAGGCCACTTTCAAGGACGTACCCTTCGAGTTTGAGCACACCCAGGTGGAAGCCGTCGATCAAGCCCTTGGCGGCGAACACGGCGATATACCCGATGCCAAACCCGAATCGCACGAACCGACCCAAGGCGCATATCCCGAGGAAAAAGGACACAAAAGGTTTTAAATTGCAAATTGAACAATGCGCACAAGACAGCTTTTCATTTTGCTCAATTTAAAATTTGCAATATATAGCTTTAATCGGAAGGATCTGGAATGAGCAAATCTTCGCGGACATGGATCGTTGATCCGCAATTATCCTCATATCGCGATTATCAGCGGCAGCGCCAACTGACCCTGGGCGATTTGTTGCTGGAAAACAGGATCATCCTCTTGCAGGGCGAAATCCACGACGCCAACGCCAATGAATTGGTAATGAAACTGCTGTACCTGCAAAGCGAAAACCGCCGCAAGGACATCCATTTCTACATCAATTCGCCGGGCGGAAGCGTCAGCGCCACACTGGCCATCTACGACACCATGCAGATCCTTTCCTGCCCGGTGTCCACGTATTGCGTGGGCGTGGCGGCCAGCGGCGGAGCGGTCCTTTTGGCCGGCGGCACCAAGGGCAAGCGCTTCGCACTGCCGCACGCCAAGGTGATGATCCACCAGCCTTACGGACAGGTCGGCGGACAGGTCTCGGACATCGAAATCCAGGCCAACGAAATCCTCAAAACCCGCGAAGTCCTGAACCAAATCCTTTCCCAGCACACCGGCCAGCCCATGGATCGCATCGGCAAGGACACCGATCGCGACTTTTACATGGACGCCCAGCAAGCCAAGGAATACGGAGTTGTCGACGACATCCTTACCAAACAATTGGTCGAGGTCGTGGAAGAAGAATGAATATTATAGCTGTCAGCAGTCAGCTTTCAGCTAGCAGCCAAAAAAAACGACGGCTGAAAAGCTGATAGCTGACTGCTGAAAGCTGATAGCTTAAAACCGGAGCGTCACCCATGTCACTGATTCCATTTGTCATCGAGAAGAGCGGCCGCGAAGAGCGGGCGATGGACATCTACAGCCGCCTGCTTAAAGACCGCATCATCTTTCTCGGCACGCAAATCAACGACGACGTGGCCAATGCGGTGGTCGCCCAATTGCTGTTTTTGCAGTCGGACGACCCCAAAACCGACGTGCACATGTATATCAACTCGCCGGGCGGAAGCATCTCGGCCGGGCTGGCGATTTACGACACCATGCAATTTATAAACTGCGACGTGGCCACGTACTGCGTCGGTCAATGCGCCTCGATGGGCGCGGTGCTCCTGGCCGCGGGCACGGCGGGCAAACGCAAGGCCCTGCCCAATTCCCGCATCATGATCCACCAGCCCCTGGCAGGCATGGAAGGCAGCGCCGAGGATATCATCATCCACGCCAAAGAGTTCATCAAAGTCAAGGAACGGCTGAACCGCATCCTCATCAAACACACCGGCCATCCCTTGGAAAAAATCGAAAAAGACACCGACCGCGACCGGTTCATGTCGGCCGAGGAGGCATTGGAATACGGACTGATCGACCATATCATCGAACACGCCGGATAAACCGGATTTTTAAAAATTTACTAAGCGTTCACAAGATAAACTTTTCAACCGTCTCGTCTAACCAATAACTTGTCATCAAGCAGGAACGCCAACTGGTGTTCTTTGCGAATTTCGATCGTGCGAGGTTGTCATGAAAAAGTCGCCGCTGACCGTTGCGGGCTTATTTTGTCTGGTCTTGGCCGGATGCCGTACCGATCCGTCCATCACTTTGTTGGAAAGGCAGAACCGCATGCTGGAAGACGAAGTCTACCAGCTCCGCGGGGTGATTCAGGATTACGAAGAAGGCATGACGCAAAATTGTGTTGTAGCCGAAAGTGCCGAGGGCGCGCCCGTCCAAGGCGAAACTTGGAGAGCGCGCGAATCGACCGCGGTCCCAAGCGAATCAAACGAGCCGCGGGGTAGAAAATCATCGTCGGGCCAGGCGATTCCGGGTCCGGTCGTCGAGATGCCCGGCGAGGCCATGCCGCCCGGCAAAATTCCCAAAATTCTCGAACGTCCCGCCGGAACAAGACCCGCCGAACCCGGCAAGTTAAATCCGCCTCAGACGCCGATGCAACTTGATGGACAACCGGGCCCGAACCTGCCCGGTTCACAAGGATACGACAGCGACGGAACGAGCAAGACATCTAAAATTCGTCCCACCGGCGGATTGGAATCCAAGGCCAAGGACGACAGCAAGGACGTGGGGCAACTGGTGCTTAACCGCATGTTGACCGGCGGCTATGGCACCGAGGGCCGCTCGGGCGACTGCGGCGTGCTGGCGGTTATCGAACCCCGCGACGCCAAGGGACGGCGCCTGGAAGCCCCGGCCGATGTGTCCATAGTGCTTGTGGATCCGTCCAAAACCGGCCGGGAAGCGAAGCTTGCCCGCTGGGATTTCCCGGCCGCCGAAACGGCCAAAATGTTCCGCGGCAACGGCATCGCCCGGGGCATGTACGTGGAATGTCCCTGGCCTGACCGACCGCCGGAAAACAACCGCCTGCACTTGTTCGTACGTTACACCACTCGCGACGGGCGGAAGTTGGAGGCCGATCAGTCGGTGGAAGTGGCCTTGCCAGGCGAAAAGGCCGCGCGCTGGACGCCGGCCGGACCCGAACTGCAACCGGCCGCGGGATCAGATCGCGAACTGACAGCTTATCAACACTCCGACGCGGAGGCAGCCGAATCCGAGGCGAGCGATTCGCCCGCCGACGATGCCGAATCCCCGCGCCGCGCCCGCTCCATGCGGACCGCCACGCGCACCAACTCCTCCAATCGTCAGCGTCCGGTTTGGTCGCCCGAAAGATTTTAACATTTATTTTCAACACGGAGGCACGAAGGACACGGAGAAAAACGATGAATTAATATATGTCGGCACAGAAGGCGGGAAGCAGAACTCCATCATAAATTCATCATTTAAAAATTCTTCACTCTGAGATCATTCTCCGTGTTCTCCGTGCCTCCGTGTTGTTTTCTGATCTAGGCAGTCAGAAAGGGCAGATTGTGGACAAACGTGTCGAATTGGGCCCTCACAAACGAAGTCGATTTGCGATATAGCCCGGCAAACAGAAACGGCGGCCACAGGAAATGAACCACCTGAACCATCTGGACCGTCTGCCAGCGAACGCCGGGATTCTGACTGGGGATGACTAAAAAATAGATGACTAGGAATCCGGCAACGATTGCCACGAATCCCAGGGCTTGAAACACGAAACCCAAAATCAACAATACCCGGACGCGAGGTTTTGCCAGGGCGTAATCCACGCGCGTGGTTTGGGCCGACAGCGGCGTGAAACGCATCTGGCCGTTTAGCGGCGGCAGGTTGACGTTCGAGCCGGGAATAAATTCTTTCGGCGTTTCAAACGTGATCGACTCATCGGTCTTTTCGCAAATTTTCATCGACCTGGCGGCCATGATCGCCGCGGCCTTTTGCGAGAGCTCGTCCGCCCGGCCTTGTACCTCGGCCGACCCGTAAATGATGTTGGCCGGGGCTGGATCGTTCGCTTTGGCGAATTCCTCGCCGCCTTTTTTCTCCTTGCGAACCGTCGCCGTCAAAAACCGCAGCCCTTCGACCAAAACCACCACGGCCACGGCGGTTATCGCGTAGAGTACCATTTCAGCAGTGGCGGCGTTCATAAGTCACCTTATTTTTTATTGCAAATTGTAAAATGCAAATTGCAAAATGCAAATTGAACAACAATCAAACATTTAAAGCTTTGCCAAGGTTTTTGGGCACTAAAATTGCGATTTTTCCACGTTTAGTTGGGGAACAAACTTCGCTTTTTCCACGCTTGTCTACTTACATGTATTCGGTCTATGCGTTTCTTTATTGGTGTTCGATATATCTTGGGCAGGGCCGATTTTACCATAGTGCTTGGCCCAATTTCTAGTGGAAAAATTGGCCGGGGGCTATAGGATGTAGGCAGAAGGACGCTATTTTCCAGAATCAGGCCGTTGTTCCATGTCTCAAGATGTCGGCTACGCTGTCACTTGGATCTAGCGCTTCTACTCTAACGATGCTACTCCAACTTGGCCAACAGAGCGCCGGCTTCGTCATAAGCGACTTTGTAGGTGTAGTCGGGCGGGCCGTCGCAGGTGGCTAAGCGGCGAGATTCTTGCGCATGCTTAAGCGCGGCGGCTTTGTCGCCGCGGGCGAGGGCGAGTTTGGCAAGTTCCAGATGAGCGTCCGCGCCTTGCAGGACATACTCGCTGTGTTCTGTGATGACCAGCGCTTCATAGGCCAACTTTTGGGCCTCATCCGGCGCGCCCGTGTCGGCGCGCAGTCTCGCCAAATCAATAAGGATATCGGCTTCGGCATCCACCGAATTGATGCGGCGGCAGCGTTCCAACGCCTCATTCAGGTGATGCTCGGCCACTGCAGTCTGCCCGATAACGCGGTGCGCCGCGCCCAGCAGCCAATGGGCGCGGACGTAGTTGCGTGGGTGAGGATAGAAGGTGCGGGATGTTTCGTCCGCCAATTCCAGCGCTCGGCGAGCCGGGGAAATGTCAAATAACGAATTTCGAATGTCGAAGGGCCGGTCAGAAGAAACCACAGTATGGCGCAGCAATAGCATTTCACTCTGGAAGCGGTAGGCCAAAGTCACACCAAGGAATTGCATTGCCTTCCGTTCTTCAAATAACTTTGCGGCAGTGGCCAGTTCCGCTTCTGACTCGGCCCAACCGCCTCGGTAGGCTAGAAGTCGGCCCAATTCCGCATGCCCAGCAGCTTCCTGCCATTTATTATTGAACTCCGGGCAGAGTGCGATGCTTCGGTGAAGGTTGATCTCGGCGGCCCGCAGCGCTCCGATAGGCATGAGGGAAATGGATGCAACAGCGCCCAAGCCGATGGCGACACTCCGCTTGACGCCCTGCTTCTCGCGGATAGCAATCTGGCGTTCGTACAGCGGCACAGCGTGGCGGGGCTGACCATTGAGGCCGTAGGAGTTCGCCATTTCGGCCAAAGTCAAGGCTTGGGCGCTTTCGTCTTTCAAGCACGGCGGGCTGTCTTCGCCATGGGGGAAGAGCGCACGAAGAAGGTCAATAATCAACTGGTAGGAGCCAAGTTGGTAGTAAAGCTCATTAAGGCGGTTGCGATAGATCGTGAACGCCTCGTCAAACTGCCCGGCGCGGACGGTGTGGTGATAGAGTTCGATCACCGGGGCCAAGTCTTCCAGTCGCATCACCTTCTCCGGTGGGGGAATAGCGGCGAAGTAATTACACAGGCGGGTGTGCGCAGCGGTGCGGTCAGTCGCGGTCAGCCGGTTATAGGCATAGCGCCGCACGATGGGGTGTAGGTCGAACCGCCCCTCTTTGGTATCGTGGTGCAGCAGCCCGCGCGTAACCAGGTCACGCAGGTTGGCGTCGAGGGAGCCCTCGCCCTGACCCTCTCCCAGACTTACGTCGGGGCGAGGGGATTCGGTTTGCGCCAGGGCCTTGAGGGCCTCGTATTTCACCGGGCTGCGGAAGCAGGCGATGTGGCCCAACAATACCTGGCGGGTCGGTATGAGACTATTATAGGCCATCTCCAGCACGTGATGTTGGCGCTGGACCAGATCGCCACTCACATCCAGCCACTTCGCTGCTGCGATGTCGCCGGGTTGCTGAAAATTGCCCACGATCAGGCCTGCTAGCAGGCGCAGGCTGAGCGGATGGTAGCCGTAAGGTTCGCAGGCTTGCTCGATCTCGGTGTGCGTGCCGCGGATGCCCTGGGCGCGGAAAAACTCCACGGCGTCATTGGGTTGCATCTGCATGAGTTCCTCCTCGCGGCAGCCTTGCAGGAATCCGCCGCCCCGGGCCTCCAGCACGCGCGGACAAAGGCGGGTGGTGAGCATGACTTTGGAGAGCAGATGCGGATGCACGGCGAGGTGGCGGAGAAAATCTTCGGCCAGCGGCGAGATGCAATCGCGTTCGTTGGCTTCCGATTTCACAACTTCGTCACCCCGATACGCGGCGTCCAATCCGCCGAAGGCGCGGAGCACGCGCTCGAAACCATCCAGAACAAGCAGCGTGCCAGGCGCATGGAGCATTTCCAAGAGTATCCTGACTTCATTAACCGAGAGATTGTCCGGTTTGATCTTTCCGTCGCTGAGGTAAAGCAGCGTTTCGGCCAGGAAGTGGTCGAAGCTGGCATCGCCTTCGTAGAAGCTCCACCAGACGACGCGCGGCCAGGCGGCGGGGGCGACATCGTGCGTGAGCCAGTGCCAGGCAAGCGCACTTTTGCCAAATCCGCCCAGCGCGCGCAGACTTAGCAGCGGATGTTCGGCATCCGTGTTCAGCCAGCGGGTGAGCATCGCCCGCTCGGCGACGCGCCCGATGAAATTGGGCGGCATGGGATAGGGATGGGCCAGGAACCATTCCTCGTGCCGCGGCTCCTTTGGCGGCTCCGGCTCCGGTGGCTTACCCAATGCGGTGAAAAGCTGGCGCCAGGCGAGGTCAAGATCCGCGCTGTCGGTGAAGTCAATGTGGGTGAACGCGCCAATGCGGAGTGGTTTCTTGCATTCCTTTTTGAGCATTGGAATAAGACGGAGTTCGCGGTTCGCTGGATCGAGCGTCTGCAACATGATGTTCTCAATCTCAGTCCATCCACTTTCGAGATAATCCGGCGTAAGGATGAGGAGCGTCTTACGGCACTTCACTACTCCGCGCGCCATTTCCTTGATGCTCGGC
>JBEKZY010000005.1:0-37500 GCA_049509395.1 Thermoguttaceae bacterium
CGGCATAGAAGGGCACTTAACGATGGAATGCAAGGCGTCGGGGGGTAGAATCGCCGTGGATGCCGGCGCCAGGCAAGCATAGGCATGGTTGATTAGTTGCTTGGCAGATGAATTGGGCAAAGTGTTTTGCGGCATGGGGGTTTTGCCGCCCGGGCAATTACAGGCCGTGGAAACGGCGCTTTGCGTGGAATTAAATTGCGGGGCGCGATTTTTGCAACAAGCAGACTGCTGTGTTTTTTTCGCCCGATGACAGCATTGGCAAATCGCGCCGGGATGACAACAGCAGGTCATGCCTTGATGTGTGTTTTGCGCATTTACTTGCACATCGCTAGTCGATCCGCCGCACATGCAAGGGCCGGCTATAAGGACGTCCGCGGGCATCAGCGCGGCCGCCAGCCAGACCAGCAATTTCACGATGTAAGACTTAGTAATCCACATAGCAAACACATAGTGCCGCAAATAGCGGAATCGTGCAACAATAAAACACGCCGGACAATTTTTTTATATTACCTTACCGCTAATAAATAATACGCTGCCGGTGGCGACAAGTCAATGCAACCGCCGATCGCCGGGACAATAAATATATTACGCACTGGGGCATATAAAGAGCTCACGGATGTTCCTGGTTACGGATGTTCGGGAGTGATATCCATGCGGGAGATTGTGGGGGCGGGGAGTTTTTCGCGATGTTTTTTGTGATCGGATTCATCCCTGACATAACGCTTATCAAGCAGTTCTTTGTGATCTTGTTCGACCTTCTTTTCGGGCGCGGAGGGCGGTTTTTGTCGGCCGAAAAGCCTTGAAAAAAATTGGCCCACGTCGTCCCATATCGTGTAGGCCACGGGCGTAAGGAGCAGAGTCAAGAGCAGCGAAAGGGTTTGACCGCCCAAGACGACTTTGGCCAAACTAGCGCGGGAACCGGACCCGGCCCCTCGGCCCAAGGCAATGGGAACCATGGCGGCAATGAGCATGACGGTGGTCATGAGGATGGGGCGCAAACGGGTGTGGTTGGCCTGGATGATGGCTTGTTCGCGGGGCAGGCCTTTTGCCCGCAGCACGTTGGTGTAATCGACCTGAAGGATGCCGTTTTTCTTGACGATCCCGAAGAGCATGAACAATCCGAACATGGCGAAAAGATCCAGCGGCGTGCGCAGCAGAATAAGAGAGATAAGGGCAAAGGGCAGTGTGAGCGGCAGGGCCAAGAGAATCGTGATGGGATGCACGAAGCTCTCGAACTGGGCGGCGAGGATCATATACATGTACACGAAGCTGACGATAAAGGCAATCAGGAAGTTTTGGTTCGATTCCTTGAGCATCTTGGCTTTGCCGATGAACTCCCAGCGGTAGTCGGCGGGAAGATTCAGGCCTTTGACAAAGTTTGTAATTTTTTCCACGGCATCGCTGGTGGGCAGGTTTTGCTCGAGGTTGGCGATAACTTCCACCTGGCGCTGCATGGAAAAACGGTCGATGTTGGCGGGGCCTTTAGCCGGATCGAGCCGAGCAACGCCGGCCAGTTGCACGAGGCCGGCCTTGGGCGAAGGGATCATCAAGCGGCCGATTTCCTCGGGTTTTTCGCGGAACGAGAGATCGGCCCGCAGCCAGACGTCGTACTGTTCGTCGAGATCTTTATACTTGGTGACCGGCTCGCCGCCCACGAGCACGTTTAGCGTGGAAGCGATCTGTTGTATGGGGATGCCCAGGTCGGATGCCCTTTCGCGGTCGATAATCACGCGGAGTTCGGGCTTTCGCAGGGAGAGGCTGGTATCGACGTCGAGGAAGCCATTTTGGTTTTTCATCCAGTCCATAATCTGCTGGGAATAGTGCTGGAGCCTGTCCAGATCGGCCCCGCGAATGGTCAAGTCGATCATCGATTGGCGGAAGCCTGAGGCGGAAATGATGGCAACGTCCTGAATAGCGACGCGGAGGTCGGGATAGTCGTTCATGATCCGGCGGGCGTCGTCCTGGACGTCGAACTGCGTGTAATATTTGTCGTTGTTTTCGACTACGTTGCGCAAGCCGTTCCACCAGAACATGGGATCGTACCAGTTGCGCTGCCGTTTTTCCAAGTCGGTCAAACGCAAGTAGATTGTGCCGGCGGTGACGTCGCCTTGGCCGCGGCTGATGCGCCCGGTGGTGTCGCCGATGATGCTGAAGACATGCTGGACGCCGCGCAAGCCGCCCAGGCGGCCTTCGATTTCCTTAAAGAGTTCTCCGGCGCGTTCCAGGGTAAAACCTTCGGGCATGGTTACGGCAACTTCCATTTCGCTTTGGTCGTCGCGGGGGACGAACTCGAAGCCCACGATGCGGAACAACAAGGGAGTGACCGCCAGGCAAGCGAACGCTGAGAACACGATCGCCCAGCGATGGTGGAGCGACCAGGCCAGCAAGCGGCCGTAAGAGCCTTCGATTGCCCCCCAGATGTGTCCCGATTTGCTGCCGTGACCTTCCCGGGATTTGAGAAAGCGCGAGCAAAGCATGGGCGTAAGGGTAAAGGACACGCAAAGGCTCATGAAAATGGCGAAGGCCACGGTGGCGCCGAAACTGCTGAAGAATTTGCCCACCCGTCCGCCCATGAAGACCACCGGCAAAAATATGACCAGAAGCGACATGGTGGTGGCCATAACGGCCAGGGCAATTTCCTGTGTGGCCGAGGAGGCCGCCGCTCGGGCGCCGACTTTGTCTTCCTCCATGTGGCGGAAGATGTTTTCGTTGATCACCACGGCGTCGTCGATAACGATGCCGATGGCCAATATCAGGCCCAGCATGGTCATGTTGTTGAGCGTGTAGCCCATGTAGTTCATGAACACGAATGTGCTGATAATGGAGGCGGGAATTGCCAAACTGGCGATGATCGTGGTCCGCCAGTCGCGGATGAAAAGCATGATGGTCACTCCGACCAGGATGGCGGCGATGACGAGGTGCATCTGCACTTCCTCGAATGAACGGACAATAAACACCGATTGGTCCTTGACCACGAAGGTATTGATGTCTTTGGGTAGAATGTCTTTGAGTTCATCGAGGTGTTTTTTCACGGTCTCGACTACGGCCACGGTGTTGGCGCCGGATTGTTTTTGCACGATGAGGCTCACGGCGTTTTCGCCGTCGAGGCGTGCCAGGCCGCGCGGTTCTTCGAAGGCGTCTTCCACGCGGCCGACGTCTTTGATCCTGATGGGATAACCGTTTTGATTGGTTATGATGAGGTCCAAGAAACCCGCGGATTTTTCCACGCGGCCCATGGTGCGGAGAACTAGTTCGCGGTTGCCTTGATCAACGCGTCCGCCGGGCAGTTCCAGGTTTTGCCGTATGAGGGCCAGGCGGACGTCCTCGACGGAGAGGTTATAGCTGTTGAGTTTGTCGGTATTTATATAAACGTTGATTGCCCGCTGCCGCCCGCCCACCAGGATCACCGCGCCCACGCCGGTGAGGCCCTCCAGGTTTTCCTTGATTTGCTTACGGGCGATTTCGGTAATTTCCTGCATGGGTCGTCGCCCGGAAACGGCGATGGTCATCACCGGTGCGGCGTTGAGGTCGAACTTGTCGATGATGGGCGGATCGGTGCCCACCGGCAGCTTGGCGAGGATCGTGGAGACCTTGTCGCGGACCTCCTGCGCGGCCACGTCGCGGTTCTTTTCTACGACGAAAGAAATCACGACCTGGGAGATGCCTTCCTTGGTCGTGGATCGCAGTTCGTCGATGCCGGAAACGGTGTTGATGATCTCCTCCAGCGGCTTGGTAACGCTGGTTTCCATCTCCTCGACGCTTGCGCCGTTGAGCGTGGTGGTGACGGTGACGATGGGCAATTCGACGTTGGGCATAAGGTCCACGCCCAATTGCATGTAACATACCGCGCCCATCACCAGCGGTGCGGAAACCAACATTACCGTAAAAACAGGGCGTTTTATGCAGAGATCCCAGATGGTCATGGCGAAGTTTCAACTTTCAGAAGTATGATTTCAGATATCGGCAGTCAGCATTCGGCTATCAGCATTCGGCTATCAGCGGTTAGCTAAAGCTATGTTTTTTATAGAGATCATTTTGGATTTTCACGCAACTTTTTTATAAATGACGTGAGCATTTGTTTAATTTCACAAACTCTGGCATTCAGATCAATATGGGTATCAGCATGCAGGAATTTCAAATCCCGTGCCAGAAGCAAATGGCACTCCAATTCACTGGCGGAACCTGATGCGATTCGAAAAATCTATCAAGCTCTCTTACGGTTCCTCGCCCGCATCCTTCGGCAATATTGGCGGGAATCGAAACACATGCGCGTCTAGTTTGGCTGGTCAATCCATATAATTCCTCATGTGGATAGGCCCTTGTAGATTGATATATCGATAAGGCCATTTGATGGGCTTTATTCCATACCTGTAATTTTCTAAAGTCTCGCATAATTTATCCTTTATTTAAAAGATATGTTGATAGATGAAAGCTGAGAGCTGATTGCTGACGGCTGACCGCTATCGCACCTTAACTTTCGTGCCTTCGGCCAATTGGTTTTGGCCGCTGGTTATTACTTGGGAGTTGGGATTCAGTTCGCTGGTGATTTCCACCCATTTGCGGTCGGCCACCCCGGTTTTGACTTCCAGGGCATGTGCTTTTCCGTCTTCCACGAGGAAAATTTTCGTCGTGCCCACGGCCGTAACCAGGGCCTCGACGGGCACGGTTTTGGCTTGGGTTTCGAGTCGGGTGAGGATCGCGGCCTTGGCGAAACCGCCGGGTTTAAGTTCGCGCTGCAGATTGGGCACCAATACTTCGACTTGGAAGGTGCGGCTTAAGCGGTCCACGGTCGGGCTGACGCGGGAGACGGCGCCTTCAAAAACTTTGTCTTCGTAGGCCTCCACTCGGAGTTGGACTTTCTGCCCGATTTTGACCTGGCCCGTGTAGTGCTCGGGTACGGAGGCTTTGTACTTCAACAACTTGTCGATAACCAGGCGATACACGCCCTTGGGATTGGCATGGGCGACCATTTCGCCTTCGGAAATCATCCGCTCGGCCACGGCGTATTCGACCTCCTGGGGCGAACGGGCCACCTTCGATACGGCAACGGAAGGCGCCGGCACTTCGACTTTCGTATCGCGCAGCCGCTGCTGGGCGGTGTCCAAAATGGCCGCTTGTTGCCGGGCCTTGGCAATATTCGCCTGGGCGTCGATTTTCACCTGATCGACCGTAGCCTTGGCCACTTCGTTATCGGTGTAGGACTGATCCCAATCTTCCTTGGTGGAGATTTTTTGCTTGTAAAGGCTGTCGATCCGCGAGAAGTGCATCGATGCGTTGCGGTATTGATTGGATGCGCGAACCACGGTGGGCAATTTCATGATGTCGAAGTCGGGGCCGGGCAAGGCGGTCAAGCCCACCTTGGCCAATTCCGATTCCATCGATTTTTGGGCTTCCTCGACGGCGAGTTTATAGTCGGTGGGATCGATTTCAATGAGCAGATCGCCCTGGCGGACGACGTCGCCCACGTCGCAGTGAACGCGGATCACGCGGCCGTCGACCTTGGGCGTGACCGTCAATTCCTCGTAACCTTCGAAACTGCCGACTACGTCGACGGTGCGCTGAATGGAGTGCAGTTCCACCTTGGCCACGGTCACGGGAACCGCCGATTGCAGGGCGGAGTCTTTTTCCTTGGCGCCGGCGTCTTTTTTCATATTGTTCTCGGCGGAGGCCGGGGGTGAGGACGACTGGCCGAAAATGGTCGGGCTCGGCTCGATGAAAACCAGAAGAAATACGGCCGGCACGGTGACAAACGCGCCGCCGGCGAAAAACCATCGTTTATTTTTGTTCGTGCTCATGGGTTAGTTTTCGGTTATCAGTGGTGACTAGCCGGCGGTCAACGACCGCCGGAATAGGAGTGAATTCCTGCCGGCGGCTGTTAGCCGCCGGCTATTATGTGTGACATTTTTTAATCTTTAATAGCCCGCGAAACCGCGAGCGGTGTTTATTCATCCCTTATCCCTCATCCTTCATCCCTCATCGTTCATCCTTATTCTTTTTTTCCCGTTCCGAATCGCTTAATATGCCATATAGGGCAAAATCGTAGATGTCTTTGGCTTGCTCGGCGGTGGGGCGGTTTCGCCGGGCGAAATAATTGGTGAACATTGTGCCGTAGAGCAAATCGCTCATCACGTCGTTGAATTTTTCGAAGGGCATTTCCCGAACGCGGCCCTGGGCGATCATGTCGAGAAACTCTCCCCGCCATTGCTGGACGAATTTTTCGTTATGTTCGATAAAGGTGGGTTTGGCGCGATCCTTGAAGTAGGCCCGTTCCTGGATCAACAATTCGACGAGTTCCGGTCGATCGGAAAAAAACTTCAAGTAGGCGTTCATGGCATGAAGAATCCGAGCGATTGGATCTTGAAATTCGTCGCTAATGGCATCAGTAATAGTTTCATGTAGTTGGCTCATCAGCCGATCGACTGCCGCCAAAAACAGTTCGCGCTTGGAGGGAAAATAGCGGTAAATAGTGCCCTTTCCCACGCCCAAGCGATCAGCCAGGGTTTGGGTATCGGCCTGGGAGTAGCCGCACTGGGCGAAAAGAAGGGCGGCGGCCTCGAGGATTTCCTCTTCGCGGCGGGCTTTGATGTCGTTGGAAGCCGGTTTTTCGGTTTTTATAGTCAAGGCAATACCCGGGGGGTTTATGCGAGCAAATGGATGCGGACTGACTGGTCCGTCAGCTTAATTCTATCAGAATAAAATCTCTTTTGCAATGTGAATTTGCTTGAATTTAATGTGAATTGCCATTCACATTGGTGTAGTCGATTGAGTATGCCGGAAATTAGGAGGTTCAGAATCATGGGTAATTCGCATTCCCCGCTCCCCAACCAACCGACCATGCTCCGCATGGTGCCCGTCGGTGCCCGGTTGCGGCTAAACAACTTGAAAAAACACGACCATTTCGAAGTAAATAACGCTTGACCGGATAAGGACTTAGCATAAAATCGAGAGTCACAAATATTGAGGGATTTTCATGCAACGCAATTTATTGAAACTCCGCCGCAGCGAAGAAGAAGCCGTCAAGGCAACCGGTCTGGTACTGGATTTCGATGAGATCGCCAGAAAGGGCTTGATGTCGCGGGAAGAGATTTCCATTGCCAAATGGTATGGGATATATCATTCGCGGCAGCCGGGCAATCACATGGCCCGGGTGGTGATCCCGGGCGGGCAGATCACGTCGGTGCAAGCGCGAGAACTGGCTCGGATCTCGAAAAAATACGGACCCAATCGGATCTCGTTCACTACGCGGCAGAGCGCGCAGATGCACTGTCTGAGGCTTACTGACTTGCCGCATTTTTTGCGGGAGATCAAGGGGGCCGGACTGACGACCTTTCACGGGTGCGGCGACGTGACGCGGAACGTGGCGGCATGTCCTTGGGCGTCGATTTGCCCGCACCGGCGGATCGATGTTTTGCCGTATGCCAAGGCCGCGGCGGCTCGACTGTCGGAGTGCCGGGAACTGGATAATTTGCCGCGGAAGTTCAAGATAAATTTTTCGGGATGCGGCGGGGACTGCGGACAGCCATATATTAATTGTGTGGGGATAACGGCGATCACGCGCAGCCCGGCCCTCACCCCCGGCCCCTCTCCCAAAGGGAGAGGGGACAATGATTCTGTACTTACCACTGACCCAGCCCTCACCCCCGGCCCCTCTCCCAAAGGGAGAGGGGAGATTGGGTTTCGAGTTGTTATTGGCGGGGGGATGGGGTGGAAAGGATTTGTGGCACAGGAGCTTTATGGTTTTGTGCCGCCGGAGAAGATCGTGGATTTATGCCGGGCGGTTGGATTTTTGTTCCGCGACTATGGCGACCGATACATTCGCATGTACGCGCGGCTGAAGTTTGTCGTCGACCGGCTGGGCATCGCCAAATGCCGGGAGATTGTGGAAGGGTATCTTGATAAGGAAGGCATCGACCGGAGCGAATTTGAAGTCGGGGCGGTTGTGGATTGCGGCCCGGCGATACCGCATCGTCCGCTTAGCGATGCAAATCCGCGCGGCGACGATGGCCTGGCCATCCAACGGATCAAAATTCCCAAGGGCGAATTAAGCTCCGATCATTTGGCCAAGATCGCCGACCTGGCGGAAATGTACGGCGATAAATTCGTGTACAGTACCAACCGGCAGAACCTGGAACTGCACGGAGTAGATCCCAGGCGGCTGGGGCAACTTCGCTCTGAAATCCGGGCCATGCAACTGGAAACGGAGGATTTTTTCGGTTTAAGCGACGTTGTGAGTTGCGTGGGCACGACCTATTGCCCTTTGGCCGTCTCGACCACGCATCACATGTTCGACATGCTGCAAGACCTGGTGCACGACGCCAAATACACTGCCATCCGCGACAAGGCACTGATTAATATCACGGGCTGCCCAAACTCGTGCTCGCCGTATCGCATCGCCGACATCGGCATGCGCGGGCTGCGAATCCGCGGATTGGAAGGTTCAACCGAGGGATACCTGATTACGGTGGGCGGCACGCAGCAGAATTTCGGCCGGCCGGTGGGCGAATTCAAGCAAGACGATTGCCTGCGAGTGATAGGCACGATCCTCGATACGTTCATGCAAATGAACGACGGCAGAGAAACGCTGGCCGAAAACGTAGAGAGATTGGGCATTGAGCCTTATCGCCGGGCGGTCGATGCATTGGGCATCGGATACGAAAAGGCGGTAAATCCATTGGAGCTTTCGGTCGTTACCGGCCGGGGCGAAAGGGATCTTGATTTTAAGACTCTTGAGCGCGACGTGCCATGCCGGACGGCCTGCCCGGCGCGGACCAACATTCCCGAGTATATCCGGCACATCGCACATGGGCGGCTGGACGAGGCGGCATTGATCAACCAGGAAGACAATGTGCTGCCGGGCATTTTGGGTCGGATTTGCACCAGGCCGTGCGAGACACGGTGCCGGTATCAATGGACCAGCATCAAGGGGCCGGTGCGGATATGTCATCTGAAGCGGGCGGCAGCGGACGGGAAGAGCAAAAAATTCGGGCCCTTGCCGGCGTATTATGGGCCGTCGGGCAAAAAGGCGGCGATCATCGGCGGGGGTCCGGCGGGCTTGGCCGCGGCCAGGGAGTTGAAACGCTACGGGCATGATGTGGTTATGTTCGAGCGGGAGGCGTATTTGGGCGGGCAGGTCCGCATCGGCGTGCCGGTATTCCGCCTGCCGCGCGAGGTGGTCGAGGAAGACATCGCCGCCATAATCCAAAGCGGCATCGAAGTAAAATTGAATCATGCCGTACAGGGCGAAGAAATATTGCAACTTGCCGGCCAGTACGATGCGGTGCTGCTGGCGGCGGGGGCTAACAAGCCTCGGGCATTGAAACTGGATGGTCTGCCTGAAGGGGCGGCCATCGAAGGGCTGCGGTTCATGAAGCGATTTAACGACGGCGACCCGGTGCAAATCGACGGGGACGTGATCGTCATCGGCGGCGGTTTTACGGCGGTGGATTGCGCCCGGACCTCGCGGCGGTTGCTGGAAAGGGAAGGGGACAGTCCCATTTTCGTCGGACGAAAATCGGGACAGTCCCCAGCCAGGGTGAGCATAATGTATCGGCGGGGCGAGGCGCAGATGGCGGCCACGCAGGAAGAATTGCAGGCCATGCGCCAGGAGAGTATCCACATTGAAACGCTGGTAACGCCCATCGCCGCAAAGTCGAAGGACGGCAAACTAAAAGCGGTGATCTTTCAACGAAACATACTGGGCAAAACCAACGACGGAAACAAGCCGGCGTTCATTCCAGTGCCGGAAAGCGAGTTCGAGGTTCCCTGCGACACGTTGATATTTTCGATCGGGCAGGATCGGGAATTGAATGTGCTGCCGGAGGGGGTGAAAATCGGCAAAACCGACCACCAGACCAGCTTGAAAGGGCTGTTCGTGGCGGGCGATTTTTTCGCCGCCAATTCGGCCGACGTGATTAACGCCATTGCCGACGGCAAACTTGTGGCGGAAATAATCGACGCTTATTTAATGGGCGAAACGAGGCGCCGGAGGTTCGTTGAGATCGAGAAGGCCGATTTGACCGGGCGGCTGCGCGATCATGATCTGGTAGACACGCCGGAAATGCCCATGCTGGCGCTGGCCGAGCGCGGGCCGCGGGACGAAGTGGAATTGGGATTTTCGCCCGAGGCCGCCGACACACACGCCTGGCGCTGCTATTTGTGCAACCACAAATTCGAGATCGACCAGGACAAGTGCATTCACTGCGATTGGTGCATCAAGGTATCGCCGCGGAATTGCATTTTGCGGCTCGGCCGTTTGAAACTCGACAAGGACGGGGCGGCGAAGAGTTGGACCGAGGCATCGGCCGCGCAGCCCGACGCCGCCACATACATTTGGATCGACAGCGACCAGTGCATTCGCTGCGGGAATTGCATCAACATCTGCCCGGTGGATGCGATATCGCTGCGCAAGTGCGACGCATTTTCATATAATAAAGTTGCATTTGTGGAAAAAACACCCGGAGCAAGCTCCGGGGCTAAACGATGAGTAATTATTTGATATATTGCAAATTGCAAATTGTAAAATGCAAATTGCAAATTGAACAACACAAAATGCTCTGGTTCAATTTGCAATTTGAAATTTGCAATTGTTCGTTTTGCAATGTAAATCAAGTTTAGAATGTATCATGCTATATCGGCCCCTTGCCAATACTGGTTTGAAGATTTCGGAGGTTGCCTTGGGTTGCTGGCCGATTGCCGGGATGACCACGCCCGGGGTGAACGACGCGGAGAGCATCGCCACGATCAGGGCATGTTTCGAGCTGGGCATAAACCATCTTGATACGGCTTACATGTACGGGGCCAACGGCGAGAGCGAGCGGCTGATAGCCAAGTCGCTTGGCGATCGCCGGGGCGAGATGATTATCGCCACCAAGGGCGGATTTCATTGGGGAGCGGACGGCAGCCAGGTTCACGACGCCTCGCCGGCCGCGCTGCGGCGGGAATGCGAGGAGAGCCTGCGCCGGCTGAATACGGATCACGTGGAACTGTATTACCTGCACGCCCCGGATAAAAATGTGCCCTTGGCCGAGTCGGCCGGGGAATTGAAGCGGCTGAAAGATGAAGGCAAGGCACTGGCGCTGGGCGTGTCGAACTTGAACCTGGAACAACTTGAGCAATTCGCCGGGGAATGTCCGATTGCCGCATTCCAGCCGCCTTACAATATGCTGCAGCGCGGGATCGAGTCGGACACGCTTCCTTGGTGCCGCCGGCACGGGGTGTCGGTATTGGTTTATTGGCCGCTGATGAAAGGGCTTTTTGCCGGTAAAATCCGCCCGGAAAAGCTTCACGAGCGCGACAATCGGCGAAAATATCCCCAATATCAAGGCGAAGAGTTGCAAAAAAATCTGGAACTGGTGGAGAAACTGCGCTTAATGGCCCAAGACGCCGGCCACACGGCGGTGGAATTGGCGATCAACTGGATTTTGCGCCAGCCGGGCATAACCTCGGCGGTGTGCGGGGCGAAACGGCCGGAACAGATTCGCGAAAACGCGGGCGGCTCGGGTTGGGAACTTTCGGACAAACAGCTTGCGGCAATAGAAGAGGCTTTGAAACAGCGCGGGCCGGCAAAGGTGCGGTCGGCGGTGTAGATATGGAAAAAGTATTTGTATCGATTATTGGGCGAATTTTGCGAGCATTTTTTTTATTGCAAATTGTAAAATGCAAATTGCAAATTGCAAATTGAACAACAGTAATTAGTTGCGCGAATTGCCATTTTACTTCGCACACTGTAGATAAAAAATTGAATTCATTTTCGCATAGTGGGCAGTAAACTGCCCACCCCTTATTACCCATCCCTTGATGCCCACCCCTACACTGTCCACTTTTCACGATTGTTGTTCCCGTATTTTCGTTCAAGTTTGCGCAGGTCTTTTTTCTCGTGTGCGTTTAGGGCTTCAATTTTGACTGAGGCCCCTATTTTACTTGCCTTGGGCTTGGCATGGTGTATGGTTTCGTGCGAGCAGTTGCCAGCGTAACCAAGGGAACCAAGCGATGCCGAAAACACTGCCGGCCATAGTGGCGGTGGCCGTAATTGCGTTTTCGATCGGATTTAACACTGCGCGATATCCGATTGTTTGGGAGATGGTCGGCGCGTCGGCCCGTTTGGCGGAGGAGTCGGGCGGCACGGAGGCGGCTGCGGCTCCACAACCGGCAAAAACGGACGAACTGACCGCATCCATACCAAGCGACAATCCTGCTTTGACGCCATCGGCCGAAACGCAAGGGCCCGCGGCGATTTTGCCGGACCAGGCCATAGCGGTAAAAACCGAACCGGCCGGCGCCGAATCGTCCCCTGCGTTTGTGCCGCTGGTGCCGGTGCCGGGCTATCTATTTAATGACAATGGATTACAAGATGGAGGACAAAATACCGGCGTGCGACGATTGCCGCCGGTCTACGAGGAGGCTCCGATTCCGGCCGGTCGTTATGCGGCCGAATATCCGCAAGCGCCGGTCACGATATATCCGAGCACGGGAGTGGAATAGGAGTTCGGGCCTCAGAATCTTTGTTTGAAATTTGAGTGCGTTTTGCACATTTTTTTATATTGTAAATTGAGCAATTGCAAATTTCAAATTGCAAATTGAACAAAATAAAGATTAAAGTTTGGCGATCATGACTGCATTTCACTCTTGTTCAATTTAAAATTTGCAATTTGCAGTTTGCAATAAGATTTGTTATGTGTTACGGGCAAGGAGCCTAACAGGTCTCGACGGCGGCTTGTTGTTCGACCACTTTGCGGACGCTTAGAAGTGCGTTTTGAGCGTTGAGGCAGACTTGCCGAAATACCTCGGGCCGGGAAACGCCGGAAAGGTGGAGGACTTCGGTCAAGCCGCGTTTGAAAATCAATTCGCCCGCATGGAGCCATTCTTGGCCGGGCAGAACTTCAACTTCGATCGCGTCGAAGCCGTCCAGATCGACCCATTTTGCATCCAGCGGCTGCAAGCCCCGGCGGATGATGATTCGCCGGTTGGTCAGGGTATAACGGCGGCAAATGTAGGGCATCAGTTGCCAGCAGAATACGGCCAGACTGAGGGGGATTGTGAGAATCGCCCAAATCTTGCCGAGAGTAAAGAATCGGCCGATGCCGATCTTGCTTGAGCACAAGCGGCCGACCAGCCGGCCCAGCGGGTGGGCGCCGATTGTGGGCCAAACCGTCATGGCGTCTAATTCGTCCAATTCCGGGGGGACATAACCGGGGAAAGGTGATTTCATGGGAAAGTCGGAAGATCAGAGTTTATATAAAACAACTTAAATCAATAATTTGGTGATTTTAACGAATAAAGATGTAAGGCGGAAGGAGGAGGAAGGGAGTAGGTGGTAGATGGAAAGGGTTCAGGGTTCAGGGTTCAGAATTTTGGATTCGAGTTTACAGGGGGTGGTCAGTTTACTGACCACTTTTAAGCCACATCGCGAAACGGCGAGCGGTTTTCGGGGGGGATTGATTACCCAAATGATTATATTATTATAATTCTGTAATTCGCGTAATGATTTTAGCCAAGTTTTCTTTTTTAAGGGGATTGAACATGCAACCCGTGCTTCTAGCTCCGTGGCTTTCTTTGTTTGTGTTATTGGGATTGCCCTTGGGCGTGCCTCCGCTTCCGGAAACGCAACTCATCTCGAAAATCGCGCCGGAGGAATGTTTGTTTTATGTGTCATCGTCCGGCATGGCCGTGCCGGATTCCAAGAGCACGAACCAAACCGAGCAACTCCTGGCCGAGCCGGAGGTGCAAAAGACCTTCGGTGAAATCGAAAAAATGATCCGGGGCGGTTTGTCCAAGTCGATGGACAAGAACAGTCTGCCGCCGGGGGTGACTTCCGACGAAGTGGTGGATTTGGTCAAAATGCTGCTCACGCGGCCCATGGCGGTTTATATTTCCGACATTCAGATGGGCTCGCCGGGTCCGAACATTCGCGGAGGCCTTGCGCTTAAGATCGGCGACGATGCCGATAAGGTCAAGGCCATGTTGGGAGAGATCACTAAAACCATGCCGCCCCAACTCATCGAAACGCGGGACATAAACGGCGATAAATTTCAGAGTTTGAAATTTGCCGACTATGGCGGGATTGTATGGGGATTCAAGAAGAACTTTTTTGTCGCCGCCGTGGGCGAAGGCGAGATGGAGGCGCTCTTGAAACGCGCCGGGGGCAATGCGCCCAAGTGGCTAAGCGAAATCCGCCGGGATTTGCCGGTCGAACGGGTATCGACGGTGGGATTTGTGAACGTCAAGGCGTTTCTTAAAATCATTGTTCCCATGGCCGGGCCGCAGGCCGCGGTTACCCTGGAAGCCTTGGGCGTAAGCAATGTCAGCAACATTGCCTCGGTGGCGGGCTTGGATCAAAGCAATTACTTGCACAAAATACACATTTCAATTGACGGGGAGCCGCAGGGACTGATGCAGTTTGCCTCGATCGGGCCGCTTTCGGCCGAGGACATGGCGTCGATTCCGGCCGACGCAACCATGGCTTTGGCCGTTAAGATCAATCCCTTTAGCCTCTATAATAACTATGTGGCAATGGTGGAAAAGGTCGCTCCCAGTGCGGCGGGTTTTATACGGAGTAACATCGAACAAACTGAAGCACAATTGGGGCTGAAAATTGGCCAGGATATTCTGACGCCTTTTGGCGATGTCGCGACTTTTTATGCCAAGTTTAACGCGGGCAACGCGGGAATCGCCCCAGAGCAAATTTTTGTTATTCAGGTTAAAGACTTTCAACAAGCGGCAAAAATCCAGGAACAACTCATTCAGAAATTTCAAGCCGCATTTGAGGAAGTGGCAAAGCACGTTCAGTCGGCCCCAAAACTCATAAAGGATAAAGTTGCCGGCAAGGAATCTTATTCTTTGCAGATTCCCCGGCCCGGATTTCCAGCCATATATTGGTGTTTGACGGAAAAGGAACTCATTGTATCGCTGATGGGATTTCAAGGTGTGCAAACTTATCTTTCCCGACCGGCGGGATTCAAGTCGTTGGGCCAATCGCCGGAGGTTGCGAAGTTATTCACAAGCGAGGGCGGTCCGACGGCTGTTTTCTATTGGAACACGCAACAAACGTGCAACGAGATCTATCCCATGCTGCCGGTGGTGGCCGCCATGTTGCAACCGCGAGGGATTAATCTGAATCTTTCGCTGTTGCCGCCGCAAACGGCGATCGGCCCGCATTTAACGCCGATGGTTTCCTCGGTGCGGCGGACGAAATCGGGCATAGAGATCACAGAGCGGTCTCCGCTGCCGGGTTTGGGGATTACGCAATCGGAGCCCATTGCGATTACACTGCTATGGTCTGCAAGGATGGAATCGGCGGGATCTTCGCTTGAACCGGCGCAGCGCGCCGCGTCGATAAACAATATGAAGATGATCATGCTTGCGATGCACAATTATCACGATGCGAACAAGAGATTTCCGCCCGCTTATAAGGCCGACAAGGAGGGCAAGCCGCTTTTGAGTTGGCGGGTAATGATTCTGCCGTATATTGAACAGGGAGATTTATACGACCAATTTCATAGGGACGAGCCCTGGGACAGCGAGCACAATAAAAAACTGATCGCCAAAATGCCTGCGGAATACAAGAGCCCCAACAGCAAGGCGGGCGAGGGAAAAACAAATTACCTTACGGTGCGGGGCGAAAACACGGTGTTTCCGGGCCAGAAGGGCGTGCGCATCGCCGACATCACGGACGGCACGGCTTTTACGATAGCCATTGTCGAGGCGGCGGACGAAAAGGCCGTGATTTGGACCAAGCCGGACGATTTCGAGATCGACAATCAAAACCCGATGAAAGGCCTGGCCGGGCTGCATCCGGGTGTTATTCTGGCTGCTTTTGCCGACGGATCGGTGCATACGCTTTCCGCAACGATAGATCCGGAAGTGCTAAGAGGTTTGTTTTCCCGAAACGGCGGCGAGGCGGTACAGGGGAAGTTTTAAACGGATGAAGGATGAGGGATGAGAGATGAATATAATTCTGGTTCCCACGCGGAGCGTGGGAACCAGGGAAATGCGCGACCAATGGTCGCGGCTTTATTTTATAGCAGGCTTTCCAGGAGGAGGCGCATTTTGCGCATTTCGGCGAGATGATCGACGTCGGGGAGGGGGGCGATGTCGACGCACAGGGCCCGATCGTAGCGGACTTTGTGGAGTTGGTTTACCAGTCGGCCGTATTCCAGTTCGCCTTGGCCGACGCGGACCTGCAAGCTGTTTTTGTTGGTATCGCGGAGCCGGACGTGGTAAACATATTTCATAATGTGTTCGTAATTCTCCCGGGCGTGGGGTCCGTAGACGTAATGGCTGGGATCGAGCGTGATGCCCAGGCCCTTGACGTTGTCGCAGAGCACGATGGCGGTATCGGGATCCTGGGTCATGCGTCCGCCCTCGGTCAGCAGTCCGATGCGAATGCCGTCCCGCGAGGCAATGGCCGTCATTTCGCGGAGCCGTTCGACTTCGGCGTTAAAGGGCGTGCCCAACTCGGCCGAACGGACGATAAGGGTCACGACTTTAACCGCCTTGGCCAATTTCGAGCAGGCGGCAAACTGGCGGTAGTACAGGGATTCCGGGGCTTCGATGTCGATGCTGAAGGCAATGGGGGTCAAGCGGTGGGTTTGGCGGCAGAGCGCAACGGCTCGTTCGGGATCGTCCAGCACGGCAGAGGGCTGCATGTGTCCGCCGGTCTCGTGGATCATGAGTTCCACACAGGTGTACTCCAGATCGGCGAGTTGCATCAGGGCTGCATCGAGGGGCATTTCGGGAAAACATCGGCTAGTGGCGGCAACAAACACTCTTAGCTCCTTTCACATCGCATAACGCAAAAAATGCAACACATTCCGGCGGTCGTTGACCGCCGGCTACTAATTCGTTCGCCCAGCGCCGGGTAATCGGTCGGTCGTTAAGTATGGGCTGTGTGGTTGGAACACTAGCTTACCGTCGGATAGCTCTTTATGGCAACACCAGGGGGCTTCTTGATCCGCGGTCATCATTGTCAAGACACAAAAGTGGGGTACAATAGCACATCCATATTTTTCAAAGGAGCTAATAAATGGAAACCTCTCCCCATCCTGAAGGTACTATCGGACAACCTGTTATGGCTACTGTTATTCAACCGGCGCCTATTGGCTATCAATCGCGGCGTCGTTCTATATTTTCGCGGATTATTTCCGCTTTTTTTGTGCTGATTTTCATTGGATCGCTGCTTTTGAATTTTCTATTTCTCTCTTTATTGGGAATGGCCTGGTTCGGTTCCATGGATGATGAGGGCCGGGTGCAAGAGAGATTTTATTCGCATCAATACTATGCGACCGACAAAGTGGCGATTCTTACCATCGACGGGGTGATTATTTCCGGAGAGGGATTTTTCAAGCGGCAAATCGATCACGCCCTGAAAGACGCCAAGGACGGGCATCTTAAGGCCTTGGTGATCCGGGTAAATTCGCCCGGCGGCACGATGTCGGGCAGCGACTACATGTATCACCATCTTTGCGAACTGGCCGAACAGACGAACATACCCATCGTGGTGAGCATGGGCGGAATTGCGGCCAGCGGGGGCTATTATGCATCGATGGCCGTGGGCGATACGGCCGATACGATCTTTGCCGAACCGACGACCTGGACCGGGTCGATCGGCGTGGTAATTCCGCATTATAATTTCGCCGGATTGATGAAAGAAATAGGCGTGGCGGAAGACAGCATCGCCAGCAATCCGCTGAAGGAGATGGGGAGTTTCAGCCGGCCCATGACCGAAGAAGAACGCAAGATATTTCAAGCCCTGGTCGAGGACGGATTCACCCGATTCAAAGACGTGGTCAAATACGGCCGGCCGAAATTCAAGCAGGATCCCTCTGCGCTGGACAAGTTGGCAACCGGCCAGGTCTTTACCGCCGACCAGGCGCAGCAAAACGGGCTGATCGACAAGATCGGATTCATGGATGACGCCGTGGATCGGGCGATTGCCTTGGCGCGTCTCGATAAAGACAACGTCAAGGTGATCAAGTACAAGCCCGAGCCAAGTCTGACGAATTTGCTGTTGGGCGTACAATCGGCCAAGCCGGCGAATTTGGATTTGGCCGCATTGCTGGATATGGGGACGCCCAAGGCGTATTATCTTTTTACATGGTTGCCGCCGCTTGCGGGGAAACCGTAAATCACGGGCAAGATGCCCGTGCCACGCAAGACTATTATTCTTCGATGACTTCCTTGACGAGTTGCACGAAATGTGGGGATTTTTGGGACTCGCTCAGGTCTTCAGCCTTTTTCTGGGCCTCTTGGCGCTGGGAGTACTCGAAGACGGAGATCCGCCGCAGTGATTGGTTAAAAACGCCCCAAAAGGCCTTTAGGCGGACTTCTTTGGCTACTTTGGCACGGCTTTTTCGTTTGGCAGGCGGTTTTTTTGCGGCGGCCGGCTTTTCGCCTTCCAAGCGCTCGGCTGCCTCTTTTTCCTGACGTATCTCTTTACGATTCAATATCTTACGAGCCATAATCTCCCTCGGCAGATTGGAAAAATCTCATTGTTTAGGGGTCATACTTCGTAGAAGTATGTAAAGGCGGGTGGATCGCACTGATAATTATCATACCCCATTTGCTCGCTTCACGCTAGCTCTGTAATGGCGGCAAGTTGCCGGGCGATCTGGCAGGCCTTGCGGAACTCGGGCAAATTCAAGCGTTCGGCCGGGGTGTGGGAGTTTTCCTGGCCGCAGCCCAGACTGACCGTGGGAATACCCCGAGCGGTAAGCCAATTGGCATCCAGTCCGCCGTTGGAAATCGCGCGGACCGGTTGGCCGCCGATTTTGCGGATGGCTGCCTCGGCTGCCAATAAACTTGGATCGTCCGCCGGCAGACGAAATGATTCGTAATCCAACCGGCCGGCAATTTCCACTGAGCCATGTTGACGTTTCGCATTGCGGACCTGCCGTGCCGAGAGTTGAAAGGCCCGCTCGATGGCCTTGACGATGCGGCGGCGGAAGCGGGGATCGTGGCTGCGGGCCTCGGCACGAACTTCCACAAAGGGAGTAACGACGTTCGTGGCATCGCCGCCGCGTATTATGCCCACGTTGCTGGTGCCGGTATGCCCATTTTTTTCGATCTTGCCGTGCCAGTCTTCCTGGTGCAATTTTGCAATGGCAAGAGAGGCGACGGCAATTGCGCTTACGCCGAGTTCCGGAACATTTCCGGCATGGCTGGCAATGCCGCGGATTTGAATTTCCATGCGGTATCCGCCGGTTGCGCCGATGGTAATCTTTTCGGGGCTCCGGCCGTCGAAATTAAAGGCCAGTCGCGGGCGGCCCAACAGCCCGAGCTTGGCATGCCGGGCGCCGTAAAGCCCGATTTCTTCCTGGACAGTCCAGAAGAAGGTAAGCGGCGGATGCGGCAGGCGGCGTTTGAGAATCTCGATGGCAACGGCCAGGATCACGGCCGCTCCGCTGCGGTCGTCGGCCCCGAGCCCGGTATTTTTGTCGGCCGGGTATAGGAAATCTCCGCGCTTGACCGGGCGTGCGCCGACGCAAAGGGGCACGGTATCGAGATGCGCCGAAAGCAAACGACGTTTGCCGGGGATTGTTCCGGGCATTTTGAAAATCAGGTTTCCGGAATTGCCGCCGAAAGGGCTGCGCCGATGTGCATCGTCGGACCTGACCCATAGCGGATCCGCCCCGGCATCGAGCAGTTTTTGGGCTAAATAATCCGCCACTTCCATTTCCTGTCCGCTGCGGCCGGGAATGGGCAATAGATCGCGAAGCAGGTTTTCGGCATTGGCAATAAATTGGTCGGGCATAAATTGGGGATTGGGGATTAGGGATTAAGAATTAGGCATTATCGATTGGTCATTTGTAAAGCCGCGATCAATGATCGCGGTTGTTGTCTTAGACAAACGGCATTATAGTGATATTGTGCCGTGTTTTACAGATTTTATATTGCATATTGCACAAATTGATGAATTATACACATGCGAATTTTTATTGCGGGAATAATGCAGGGCTCTCATGCCAAGGCCGCGATTCACGACCAGGACTATCGCGGACGGATCGATTCGCTGCTAAAAACGGCCTTTCCAGAGGCGGAGATATACGATCCCCGGGCGAATCACAAGAAATCGCTGGAATACAAAGCGGAGACGGGTCGGGAGGTTTTTTTCCGGCATAATTTCATGTGCCGCGAAATCGACCTGCTCTTGGCCTACCTGCCCGAGGCCTCGATGGGCACGGCCATCGAGATGTGGGAGGCTCACCAGCACGGCGCGGTCGTGGTTTCCATAAGCCCGCTGAAACACAACTGGGCAGTGAAATTCCTGAGCCACATTTTATATGCAGACATTGCGGAATTTGAAGCGGCAGTAACTGACGGCAGCCTGCGGCGAAAAATCGAGGAAATTAATAACGTGAAAAGAGAATAAGGGAATACTAATATCCCCTAATCTATATTGATAGAAAAAACAAGAGGGGATAAACGCGGCTGGTGGGTAGATGGGGACTGTTGACGGGGGTCGGTACGGTCGATATGCTAGCTGGCGTCGATGGAGCAACATTAAATGACAGACAAGTAGACATGGGAGATTTTTCATCATAAGCAGCAGCCTGCTTTTCACGTTTTGGGCGGGCTGGAGAATCATTGCGATTTTTTGAAAATATGAATATACCCGATCCACCCAATGGTTCCTCAATTCAGACGAAATCAGAGTACAATGCGATAACATTGTACTGGAAGAAGCCAAGCGGCGGACCATTCCGCTACATCATTATTCTCTTTCTAATCTGCTGGTTGTGCGGTTGGTCTTTCGGCTTCGTTAATGTGGGCGGAGAACTCTTGGCCGGGAAAGGCCCTATTCCATTTCTGGTTATATGGCTTGCTATGTGGACTATGGGTGGTGCCTTTGCTGGTGTAGTTCTTTATTTGCTTATTCGTCCACAATCACCTGAATCGGTCACACTCGAGAGCAACCAATTCAAGTACGATACGGGATCAGCATCCGTGAATATCTTCAATTACCATTGGATGATGAGAAAGAAACAAAACATAAATCCATTTTCCATGCTGTTTCAGAAAAGGAAAACCTACGAATTCACTCGATCGGAATGTCCAGAATTTATTCTTGAGGGACTTGGTGATGACCAACGGCTGAGATTTGATATTGGAGCAGATCGAATCACCATAGGTGAATATCTAAAAGAACCAGAAAGAGAGTGGCTTGAACAGATCCTAAATGCATGGAGGACCGAATAGCAGGGATGGGGCAGGGGCCGACTCTAATAAGACACATTTCGATGGCAGATTTTCCAGCCATGGCAACCTGCGCGGTTGCGTTTGTTTAGCGGCGGTAAACGACGGCAGCCTGCGGCGAAAAATCGAGGAAATTAATAACGTGAAAAGAGAATAAGGGAACACTAATCTTCGCTAATCTACGCTGATACTATCAAAAGAAAAAATCAGTGAAGATCAGTGGTGATTGGCGTTGCCGCGGTCCTTCTCTTGGGGTGGTTGCCAATTTCTTGCGCATCGCTGAAGATGAAAGCATGTTCTACCTTCTTAATCAAACGCCGGAAGAATTTGAAAACTGGTTTGCCGAGCATGGGTTTCCGGGTTATCGCGCGCGGCAGGTGCAGAATTGGGTGTTTAAGAAAAGGGCGGCGGGCTTTGACGAGATGACCGACCTGCCGCTGGCGCTGCGCACGCAATTGGCCGAGAGTTTTAGGATTTGGTCGGCGGAGATCGCCGCGCATCAAAAGGCGGAGGACGGGTCGGAAAAACTGCTTTTGAAACTGCACGACGGGGAGGGCGTTGAGTGCGTACTGCTTCGGGATGATCGGCATCATTGCACGGCATGCATAAGCACCCAGGTCGGATGCTCGATGGGATGCGTGTTTTGCGCGACCGGATTGGACGGCGTGATCCGCAATCTGACCGTCGGCGAAATCATCGAGCAAATGCTGCAATTGCAGCGCCTGCTTACGGCCGAGGAGCGGCTGAGCAATATCGTGGTAATGGGGATGGGCGAGCCGCTTATGAATCTCGACGCCTTGATGCCGGCCTTGGCCGCGGCCACCGACGCAGAAGGTCTGGGGATCGGCGTGCGGCGGGTGACTATTTCCACGGTGGGACTGCCCAAGGGCATTCGCCGCCTGGCCGAAATGGATTGCCCCTATCATTTGGCCGTTTCGTTGCACGCGCCTAACGATGAAATCCGCAACCAATTGGTGCCGGCCAATCGCTCGATAGGCATGGAGGCGATTCTGGCTGCGGCTGATGAATATTTCGACCGCACCGGGCGGCGGGTGACGTTTGAATACGTACTTTTGGCGGGGATCAACGACCAGCCGGAGCACGCCCGGGGGCTGGTTAAGTTTTTACGCGGGCGGCCGGCACTAGTGAACCTGATTCCATACAATCCGGTGCAGGGTCTGCCGTACCACACGCCGGATACCGCTGTTACAGCGGAGTTTATGGAAATTCTCGATTGCGGGGGTCTGACGGCGAACATACGGTATCGCAAAGGCGAGGGGATTCAGGCAGCCTGCGGACAATTGCGGCGCGGGAAGGGTTAGAGACTTTGTGTTATTGTTTGAGCACAATTAGAGCCTGTGATTTTTCATTGCAAATTGATAATTGCATATTTCAAATTGCAAATTGAACAACCATAACCACTTGCGCTATTCGCTACTCTACTCCTTACTCGTACTCTTAACTGAAAACTGATTACCATCTCCTATCAACATTAAACTATTTGGTTGCGTCCATGGCCACGCAAGGGCAGCAGATGGCGGGCAGTGCGAAACCGCAAGCGGTTTGCATATATCGAAACTAATGGGCCGTTTTGGTGTTTCTTATTATAAGGACTCGTGGAGATCGATCCGGTGGGTGGTCGCGTCACTAAAGATGAGATAAAATTGATCTCAGTTAGTACTCGGGCCAGAATTCCGACGGGTAAGTCGGAAAGTAAGCCGCGATTGCCCACCGGATTTATGAAAATAGGCACCCAGTCGCGGCAAGAGCCCGGTTTTTCCACCCATTAGGTGGGGTCGATCTCCGCCAGAGGACGAAATAGCCTTGGCCGTTAGCGAATCGTCCGCCCGCAAATACGCGTTGGACCCCGAGGTCCGCTTGATGCTCGAAGTCCGCGACGACAACGCCGCGGCTTACGAGGAATTGATGTTGCGCTATCAAGGGCGTCTGGTAACGTTTTTAAGGCACCTGATCGGGGACGCGGATCAAGCGGAAGATTTGGCCCAGGAAGTATTTTTGCGTGTGTATCGTTCGCGAAAAAGCTACGAGCCGGGAGCGAAGTTTGCCACCTGGCTCTTTACTATTGCTAATCACGTAGCCGCCAACGCGCTAAGGACTCGGAGTCGGCGACCGGAGACAATGTTGGCCCCGCTGGACAGCGGCGCCGCGGGCGTAACGCCGCTGGACGTGATATTGCAGGCCAGCACAGGCCAAATGCCCGCCCGGCAATTGGCCAAGGCCGAAATCCGCGCAGTTGTGCGACTGGCGGTGGAATCGCTGAATGAACGGCAGCGGCTGGCGGTGTTATTGAACAAATTCGAAAACATGAGTTACGCGGATATCGCCGAAATCATGAAACTAACGACCCAGGCGGTAAAGTCATTGTTATCGCGTGCGCGAGTGAATTTGCACCAGGTGCTGGAGCCTTACTTCGAGCACGGCGAACTACCGGCGATCGACGGGTTCAAGAACACACAAGAAAAGACAAGAGAAGAATAACTTAGGTCGAAGACAACAAAACATCATGTCGCAAGAGCCCATAAATGCCGAAAGCTCGGTCGAAGAGCAACTGGTAGCCTACCTCGACGGCGAATTGGACGGCGAATCCTGCCGCCGCATCGAGGAACTATTGGCCGTCGATCCCGAGGTCCGCCGGAAACTGCACTGGTTGGAGCAGACCTGGGAGGTGCTCGACGAACTGGATACCACGCCGGTGGGCGAAGACTTCACCCGGAGCACCATGGAAATGGTTGCTCTTGCGGCGGAAGAAGACGTTCGCAAAAGCCTTGATGAGGGGCCGCGGCGGCGGAGGCGGACGTGGCTGCTTTGCGGCGGGGGAATGCTTGCGGCCGGCCTGGCCGGATTCATGGCATTTACCCTGCTCGCTTCGAATCCGAATAGGGAACTTAACAAGGCATTGGTACAAGACCTGCCGGTGCTGGAGAAACTGGACGAATACCAGCAGATTCAAGACATTAAATTTCTGCGGATGCTGGAAGTAAGCGGACTATTTCCCAAGGTCGAGTCCAAAGAGGGAGATATAGTTTCAAGCCCGCCGACCGCTCTGCGCGCCGGGGAGGATTTGGCGCAACACATCAAGAAGGATCTAGATCCCAACCAAAAGGCCGATCTATTGCAGAAGGAAAGAATTCTCACCCGTCTTGAACCGGCCGAACAAAACCAACTGCGGCAATTGCACGAAGAAATCCAGACTGATGCACACGCCGAGGAGCTGCGGGGGATTATGAATCGTTATTACGAATGGTTCAAGTTGCTGCCCTCGTACTACCGCCTGGAATTACCCAACATGACAGCCGAAGCACGGATCAAATGGATTAGAGATTACAAGCAGAAAGAACAAACGGAAATCACCAACAGGCCTCCGGCGGGCAAAGACTCCGAAGCGTTGTGGAAATGGATGGAAGATTATGAGAGCAAGCATGAAAAAGCATTCCTGGAAAATCAACCGGACCTAACGCAAAAGAAACTAAAAGGCATGGCCCCCAGCGATATTCACCACTGGGTGATGTGGATGATGTGGCCGCGCCTGCAAGCCGGACAGAATAAGGAGTCTCCGTTTTCAGACGTCGATTTGAGCGAATTGCGGTCGATCTTTACGCCGGGTACCCGGATACTGCTGGAAGCCAAGTCCAAGGACCAACAAATTACAATCTTACAAAACTGGGCTCATTTTCTGGTGCGCCCGCGGCGGGGGCCGGGCATGGAAGGTCCGGTTGACGACAAATTGCTGGCCGATTTTTTTGATAAAGATTTAGACGAGGCGGAACGCGACCGATTGATGAATCTGCCCCCAGAGGATATGCAACAGCAATTGCAGGGGGACTACATTATGAAGAACAGGCCGCCCGGGATGTTTCCACGCCGGATGGATGAATTTGGTCCGGGTCAGCCGCCGGGCCCGGGCTTTGGACCTGATCGACGCGGGTTCGATAGGGCTGAAAAACCGGAAAACCCGGCTAAAAAACCTTAGGGTGGACGAAATTGCCTTTTGCCCGTTCTCACGCAGAGCGTGGGAATGAGAGGAAATTTGGCGGCTCTGCGCATACCCCCGGTGTGTTCACCGGGGGCTAAATATCTCTTTTTTCTTTGTATTTCCCTATTTACACAGAGCCTGTTTCTCGTAAAACTATGTAGAAATCGGGCTTTTTCGTCGCGTTCCTGCTTGCCACAAGGAAAAATTTATGGCGCAAGACGACAACATCCAACGTTGGGGCATGTTTGCCATTATCGCCTTTTGCATTACAGGCATTCTGTGCGAGATCATATTCTGCTTGATCCGCAGGGGATTTTTGTGGCATTTCAAGGATTTTGTCATTATTCTGGTGCTGGCAAGCATCGTGGGCGAAGGCGTATTCTGGGCGTGCAAAAAGCTGAATATCTGACGCCTGATGATATGCAACTATGTGGCTGGTTACCCTTGTACTGTTGACTGTCTCGAATATTTTCATGACCTTCGCCTGGTACGGCCATTTGCGCTACAAGCAAACCGCCTTGTGGTTGGCGGTGCTGGTGAGTTGGCTAATCGCTTTTATCGAATACTGCTTCCAGGTGCCTGCCAATCGGCTGGGCTCTAACGCGGGGATCAACACGGCGCAATTGAAAACCATCCAGGAAGTGATTACTCTTTCAGTATTCTGCGTTTTTTCGGTTCTATACCTGCGCGAACCGCTGAAATGGAACTATCTGCTGGGCTACGCGTTCATCGCCTGCGGAGCGTTGTTCATCTTTGCCCCTTGGCGGCAATAAAGTTGCTCAGCCAATACAAGGGCAGGCCGAGAAGCAAGATCAGCAGCACCCATTTTGCAACATCCGGCTTGTAGGCGACGGCGCTTTGGATCAGGAAGGCGCAGACAAGACAAAAAACAACGGTGGTCCAGGGATAGCCGGTCACGCGGTAAGGCCGCCGGGCATGAGGCTCTTTGAAGCGGAGAACGATAAGCGCCAGACTGGTTGCCAAGTAAAAGGAATATGCTGCCGCTGCGGTGTAAAGAATGGCGTTTACAAAGGATCCGAGTAAAACGATCAATCCCATTGCAATCAGGCCCTGGAGCAAGAGCGCCCGGACAGGGGTGCCGGTTTGCGAGTGCCAGCGGCCCAATGCCCGGAAAACGCGATGTTCAACTCCCAAGGCGTAGGAAATTCGCGCGCCGGTGAAGATCGAACCGTTAGTGGCGCCCAAGGCGGAAATGCAGATCAAGGCGCTGATGAAAGCGGCGCCGAGTTTTGGAAACAGCGTAGAGACGGTATCTGTGGCGACTGCATTGGAATTTGCCACGCCGGCCATGCCGAGGGTGTAAAGGAACGCGCCGTTGACCAACAAATAGAGGACAGTAACAGCGAGGGTTCCCAAAACTAGCGCCCGGACGATGTTTCGGGAGGGATTTTTAACTTCCGCCGCCACATAGGCCATTTCGTTCCAGCCGCCGAAGGTGAACAACACGAGAATCAATGCAAAACTGAGCGGCCTGGAAGCAGTGATTGCGGGACTGGGGGGCGATGCCGGCCCGGCAAGCGCTATGGCAACAACGGCCAGCAATCCCAGGGCCTTGGCGGTGGTCAAGACGTTCTGCGTCCATTTTCCTTGGGGCACGCCAATGATGTTGATGCCCGTGAGTACCACCACTGCGGCCAAGGCGTAGATGAGATGAGTCCAAGGAACCGCCTGATCGGCCAGGGATTTAATAGGCATCAGGTCGTACGGCGCCATGGCGTGGGGAAAGGGGTCGTAA
Source organism: Thermoguttaceae bacterium (assembly GCA_049509395.1). GTDB lineage: Bacteria > Planctomycetota > Planctomycetia > Pirellulales > Thermoguttaceae > JBEKIK01. The sequence continues at coordinate 26,940 of JBEKZY010000005.1, forward strand.
ATGGTTTGTGCATATCGGGCGAAGATGAAGGCCATGGCGGCGATGTCGCCGGGCCGGACGACGGCGAGTTGGAGCCAACCGAAGAGGAATCCTGCCCAGCGGCCGTATGCGCGGGTTAAATAAACGTAATCGCCGCCTTCTTTTGGATACGCAGTGGCCAGTTCGGCGTAGCCCAATGCGCCGCAGAGCGAGATCAGGCCGCCGAGGATCCAAATTCCCAAAAAAGCCCACCAGTACGGCGCGCCCTTGGCCACGTCGGGAACCACTTCGTAGATACCGGCGCCGATGATGATTCCCACGATCAGGCAGGTGGAATCGAAGAGCGACAGTTGTTTTTTGGGGGTATCTTGCACGGGAAATTATATGAGCTAAGGCGCCATGCCCACGCTTGTTGTGGGCATGGCGGCAGTACGATATTTCCATAGCATGCCCACGCAAGCGTGGACATGGCACCCGCGAAACCGCAAGCGGTTTACTACATCATTTATCCTTTTTGGTTTCATCCGCCAGCCAGGCTAGATAATCGGGGCTGCCGGCGGTCACGGGCATGGCCAGGATTTCGGGCACTTGATACGGGTGCAGGCGACGGATAGTTTCCTCGATGCGGCCATAAAGCTCGCTCCTGGTTTTGGCCCAGCATTGCCACTCCTGGGCCGTGTTGATTTTGCCTTGCCAACGATAAATGCTGGTAATAGGCCCGACGATCTGCACGCAAGCAGCCAGGCGCTGGTCGACCAGTGTTCGGCCGATGCTCTCGGCAACGTCGCGGCTTTCGGTAGTGGTAAGGACTTGGATATAGTCACTCATACAAGCGCCTGGAGCAAATCGACGATTTTTTTCACCACGTCGGGTTGTGGTAAAGGCAGTTTGAGGTAAGGCCGGCCGGTCGATTCGTCGGCGGCGATGAAATCTTTTGGCAGGGCAATGGCCCCGGCAGATTTCTCCCGCAATTTGCCGGTGGACAACGCGCCGCTTATTTTTTCCAAAAGCGACATGCCGGCCGAAAAAACGTCGGCCCAGGCCTGTTCGCCTTGGGGGGAATCGGCTAAGGATTTTTCCGCGGATTTCGATTGTTGCTCGACTGCGATTCGATCTTTCCCATTTGCGTTTCGATCCGGCTCGGCCGGCATTTTTTCGGGAATCGCCGCGGTGGCGTTTTCCACCGATTCCATGAAGCGATTCAGGCGCGTTCCGCCCAGGAAGACTTCGTTTTCACCGCCGTCCAGCACGCCGGCGAACATCGATTTTTTGAATGCCAGCAAGCCCAGCATGCCTTCCTCGATGGTTCCCTGGGCGATGAAATCGACGACCCGCACCGGGCGATGCTGTCCCAGGCGGTGGACCCGGCCGATGCGCTGCTCCAGAACGGCCGGATTCCATGGCTGATCCAGGCTCACCACGGCCGAGGCGGATTGCAAATTCAAGCCCACCCCGCCGGCGTCGGTGGAAAGGAACAGCCGGCAGGCCGGGTCTTCCTTGAACTGGCGGATCAGGTCCCTGCGTTTTTGGCCGGGCACTCCGCCGTGGAACAGCACGTGAGACCACTTTCGCCGCTCCAGGCGCCGCATCACTACTTCGTGCATCCTGAGCCATTGGCTGAAAACCACGACTTTCGCCCGTTTTTCCTCGAAGATTTCCTCCAACAACTCGGCCAATTCGTCGGCTTTCACGCCGTGATCGGTTTTATGATCGAGCAGATAAGTGCTGTTGCACGACATCCGCATGTTTTGCAGGGCGATCCGCATGCGCAACTGATCGGCCTCGTTGAGAAATCCGAATCTCCGCCATTTTTGCACGACCCGGCCCACGACCTCGCGGTTTTCCTCGTGGAGTTCCATTTGCTCCTCGGTCATGGGCACGAAAAAGCGTTTTTCCAGGCGTTCGGGCAGTTCCTTGAGAACCTTGTCCTTGGTGCGGCGGACCAGGATCGGCTCGAGCGTTTGCGAGATTTTCGACAAGTTCCGGTAACCCACCACGCGGCCGTGCTCGTCGACGTGCTGGTGTTCGTCCAGGAAGCGGAACATCGGGCCGAGCCGGAACCGATCTACAAACTCGATGATGGAGTGCAGTTCCTCCAAGCGGTTTTCCAAGGGCGTGCCGGTGAGCACGAAGGCGAATTTCGATTCCAATTGCTTCACGCTTTGGGCGGTGCGGGTTTTCCAGTTCTTTATACGCTGAGCCTCGTCAAGGATGATCAGGTCCGGCTGCCAGCGGCGGATGGGCTCCAGGTCGCGATGGATAACGTCGTAATTCGTGAGCTTGAAAAAGGACTCGGCCGCGTAAAGCTCCGAGCGGCGAACAAGCGATCCCTCCACCACCAATGCCCGCCGGCCGGTGAATTTTTCGATTTCCTGGCTCCACTGATGTTTAAGCGAGGTGGGGGCCACAACCAGCACGCGTTCGATGCCGGCCGTGCGGGCGAGGATTTCCGCGGCGGCTATGGCCTGGATCGTCTTGCCCAGGCCCATGTCGTCGGCGATCAAACATCTTCCGGCCTTGGCGGCAAACAGCGCGCCTTCGCGCTGGTAAGGATATAGCGGCACTTTCAGCAGTTTGTTAAAGGTTTTACTATGAATGCCGCGGGGAAACATTTCGCTTAAACGTTCGCGCAAGTGATTGCCGTCGCGAACTTGTGCGATGAAGGCCAAGGCGTCAGGATAGCAACGAAATTCGTGTCCGTCGGTCGTGGCCTTATGTAAAAAAGTATGGAATTTGGCGTAGGCTTCGGGTTTGAGGCGGTTTTGGGAGTCGAAGTAATTCCGGGCAAGGCGCTTTAGGGCGTCGGGACACTCGATTCCGGGACGAAACACAACCTCGCGCCGTGCGCCGTATTGCAGATAGGTTTCGGAGTAGGCCGGTCGATAGCCCAAGGCCAAGGCCGTCTTGGCGCCGGGCCGGCGGCCGAGCCGGTCAATGGTGAATTCGATGTGCTTGCACGTGCCCAGGGTATTGACGGCATAATCGGGACAAGAACAGAAGTTTTCGCCTAGTGCCGCCCCGCGGATGGCCACGCGATAGGTGCGTTGCGTCTGGGGATTGGTCAACTCGAACTCGGAGAAGATTGGGTCGGGGCCCAGATTTTTCAGGCGGAATTTCTGCTCCCGGCCAAACTGCCGCCGCAATTCCACCTGCCAGGCCTCCAAGTGCATGTGGTCCGGTTTTCTTTGCCTTGATAATTTCTTTTCGGCCTTATGCTTTTTTCTTTTTTTGCCGGTGTTGGCGATGATAGGCGATTTCTTGCCGGTAATTTTCCTGAAGGCGGTTTTCATAATGCCATCTCCATTTGGCAATGATATTAGGATTTTTCTCCTTGCAAGACACATTCTTACCATAACAATCTACTAATTCAACTTATATTGGCAAGATCAAATAACGGTTGTGGTAGGTTGCCTTTTAAGCCGGGAAAAGATTTTCCACGAAACGGCAAGCGGTTTGGGGGGCAATTTTACTCCTGGCATCGTATAAACTATAATCATTTATCCTTAAAGCGGCATAAAACCGCAGGCAAAACCCCCGGTGTGTTCACCGGGGGCTAAATAATGTGTACACCATCCCAGTTCATAGCCATCCCGGTTTTCCCATGGTTAACGTCGATCTTGACCGCTGGCACATGAGTAGGGCCTTGGAATTGGCGGCCAACGGGCAGGGGAGTGTGGAGCCGAATCCGATGGTGGGCTGCGTTATCGCCCGGGGAGCGGAGATCATCGGAGAAGGCTGGCATGGGCGGTTTGGCGGTCCGCATGCCGAGGTGGAGGCCTTGCGCCTGGCCGGTCCGCGCGCCGCCGGGGCGACCATGTACGTTACGCTGGAGCCGTGCAGCCATTTTGGCAAAACACCGCCTTGCACAAAGGCTGTGTTGGCCTCGGGCGTGAAGCGGGCGGTAATTGCCATAAAGGATCCGTTTCCTCAAGTCGCGGGGGCCGGAGCGGCCGAGTTGCACCGTGGCGGGGTGGAGGTCGAATTCGGCGTGCTAGCGCTCGAAGCCCGCCAATTGAACGCCCCGTATCTGAAACTGCTTGCGACCGGCCGGCCGTGGATCATCGCCAAATGGGCCATGTCGCTGGACGGCAAGATGGCGACTGCCGGCGGCGAGAGCCGCTGGATTTCAAACGAACAATCGCGAAAAGTGGTTCACAAACTGCGGGGACGAATGGACGCGATTATAGTGGGACGGGAAACCGCGCTAAAGGACGACCCCCTGCTGACCGCAAGGCCACCGGGACCGCGCACTGCTTTACGCGTAGTTCTCGACACGCGGGCGTCGCTTTCACCCGATAGTCAACTGGTTCGCACCGCGGCCGAATCGCCCGTGCTGGTTGCCGTGGGCAAGGAGGCACCAACGGCGAATCGCCGCCGGCTTATCAATGCAGGCTGCGAGGTGTTCGAGTGCGGGGGCGAGAGCCACATCGATCGGCTGCACGCGCTTTTAGAAGAGTTAGGCAGGCGTCGGATGACCAACGTGCTGTTGGAAGGCGGCGGCCGGGTATTGGGATCACTGCTGGACGCCCGGCAAATCGACGAAGTGCACGTGTTTATCGCACCAAAGCTAATCGGCGGGGCCGGGGCTTATGTCCCTTTCGCATGCAACGGCATTTCCGAAATGGCCGAAGTTCTACATATCGATGCCACCGAGGTCGAAACTCTCGACGGTGACGTTTATGTACATGGACGGATAAAGAAATGAGGACGGGGTAACCAGTTATAAGTCGGCGGACATCGCGAAACCACAAGCGGTTTGATTGTGATTCATTACAAACGGCACACGGCGTGTGCCTACTACATTAAATGCAACCGGCCGGGATTCCCCTCCCTGGAAATCCCGGCCGGCATAGTGTCGGTCACGAGTTGACAAAATCTCACGGACCGATGCTTTGCGGATTAGGCGCTAAAAAATCGCGCGGGCCGCGTATTGTATAATATGGATATGCAACTTGTCCGACGGGCGGGCCCGGGGCGAAGCCTTCGCCGTCGCCATCGCCGGGGCCGCCGCCGAGACCGCCGCGATTACGGCAGAGTGGACAGCCTCGACCGCCGCATTGGCGGCAGGGGGCCTGTTGGTTGGGATCTTGGCAGTTTTGGCAATTACCGCAATCGCAGGAGGCGCAGTTTTCCGGCGCTTGGGCGCAACTTCCTTGTACACACGCAATCGGCCTATGGCCGTGGGCCGATAGGCAGCCGGTCAACGAGATCAATACGGTCACAGCCAGTATGGCATAGATGGCACGTTTCATATCCGACGATTCCTTTTCGTTCGATAACAAGGGTAGGGTCAAAGCCCTCTGGAATTGTCATCGGCCCGATAATCCGTAGAATCCAGAAAATCGGTAAAACCGTTGTATTCGGCAGGACTGGCAAAAGCAATTCGGCCCGACAACTTTGCATTCGTGGTGTAAAATAGATAAATTGGCGCGAGATTGCGGGCGGAAAGCTGAGATCATGGTTGCTTCCAATCAATACATCGAAGAAATCATTGCCATGTTCGCCCAGGCCACCCAGGCCAATCTCCGCACCCCCACAAGAGAAGGAAATGTGATTGTCATCACTGAAGAATCGGCCGACGAGGTAATGATCACAGGGGATTTGCACGGTCATAGGCGGAATTTTAATCTCATTAAAAAAATCGCCGGTCTGGATAAGCATCTCAAACGCCATTTAGTTCTGCAAGAGGTCTGTCACGGCGGGCCGTTATACATACAAAACAGCGGATGCATGTCGCACACACTGCTTGAAGACGTGGCCATACTGAAAAACAAATATCCCGATCGGGTGCACTTTATCCTCGGCAACCACGAATTGGCCGAACTGACCGATTTTCCCATCCAGAAAAACAAGCAACTGTTGAACATGCTTTTCAGGCTGGGATTGCAGCAAATGTACGGGCCGGCCACGGAAAGGATCCGCGAAGCCTATCTTCCTTTTTTACAAAGCTGCCCCTTGGCCGTGCGTCTGCCGCACGGAGAGTTCATTTCGCACAGCATTCCGGAAGATTGCGACACACAAGAATTCGACGTGGACGTGTTCCAACGCGAACTCGGTTATGGCGAATACTTCGAGCAATCGGGCGTATTCCAGTTGGTCTGGGGGCGCGATCAGCGGCGGGAAAACGCCTGTGCCTTTGCCGAACTCGTCGGGGCCCGAATCCTTATCAACGGGCATGAGCCCTGCGTGGAAGGCTATTTCGCCCCCAGCGACATGCAAATTATCCTGGACTGTTGTAGTGAAAACGCCGGCTACTTAATCCTGCCTACTAATCAACAATTGAGCCACGCGGAAATCTTCAACCGGGTGAAGAAACTGAAATAGTAAGGGGAAAAGTGAGCAAGTAGGCAGTGGGGAGTGGGCGGTGGAATATTTCTTGTTTATTGAGTCTCAGATTGATAATCTCACTAGCCGGCGGTCAACGACCGCCGGAATATAAGCGAATTCCTACCGGTATTATCTGAGTCATAATAGCCACGACCGGGCACTGACCAACGATTGGCCGGAGGAGTGTTAATTATTGATAATAGTTGGCGAGTAGACATAGGACGACTGGGAGATTTAGGCAACGTGTTTTCCCTCTGTTTTCGATTCGCCCTTGGACAAATCGTCGGTATTTGCTAAAAAGTTCCCTTTAATGCTCATATTAAAACCGCTGGCTGCAAGCGGGCGGGCTCCCGGAGCAAGATCCAGGGCTACATGACTACTAAACACGGAACCTTTCAGTTGCCACGGATGGACAACGCAACATGAATTTCATCAAAGTCATACGGATGGCGATACGGTATCGCTGGACTTTCTTCTGCTCGATCGTCTGTGCATTGATAGTGGCGGTGTTTTGGGGATGTAATATCGGCGCGGTTTATCCGATCGTGGAGGTGACATTCCAATCGGAGTCGCCGCAGAAGTGGATCAACCGGCAAATAGCGGAAACGGAAAAGACCGCCACCGAGAAAACCGCCGAAATTGCAGCCTTAAAAAAAGAATTACCCCAGGCCGCGCCCCAGCGCCAACAAGAGATCAATCGCTTAATCGATCTTGCCCAAACTCGCTTGAAGGCTGAAGAAAAGGCTCAATCTCAGTATGTCTGGCTGAAGCCCTTTATCGACAAATATCTGCCCGAGAATCCTTTCAAATTCATGGCGTTGGTCATCGGGCTGTTTCTGGTGGGGACGTTTATAAAAGACGTGTTTTTGGTCACCAATAGCATACTAGTGGCTCGGATGGCCCAATTTGCCGCCTTCGATTTGCGCAAACTTTTTTATCGCCGCACATTGCGCTTGGATTTGGCCACGTTTAACGACGAAGGCACATCGGATTTGCTCTCGCGTTTTACCAACGACATGAATCAGGTGTCTTCGGGAGTGGAAACGCTTTTTGGAAAATCCATAGTGGAACCGCTAAAAATGGTCACATGTCTGATAGGCGCGGCTTGGATCTCCTGGAAGCTTTTAATTTTATCGATGTTAATTGCACCTATAGCCGGTTATGCGGTGCGCTGGCTGGCCAAATCGCTGAAGCGGGCAAATCGCAAGGCCATGGAAGAAATGGCCGCCATCTATACCACGCTGGAAGAAACATTCCGCAATATAAAAATCGTAAAGGCTTTTACCAACGAACGCCAGGAACGGCGGCGCTATCATAAAAACAGCAAGAATTATTTCAAGAAGGCCATGAAAATCGCCGGGTACGACGCCCTGGTGCACCCGATAACCGAAGTGCTGGGAATCGTCACCTTTTGCATGGTTATGCTGGCCGGTGCATCACTGGTGTTGACCCAGAATACGCATTTATTGGGCATCCGCATGAGCGATCGGCCCATTAGCACCGGCTATATGTTATTGTTTTACAGCATGTTAGCGGGCATGGCCGACCCGATGAGAAAGCTGTCCGACGTATTCAACCGTCTGCAAGCCGCCAGCGCGGCCTGCGACAGGATCTTCGCCCGGCTGGAACGCGAGCCCGTGGTGCGTGATCCAGAGCGCCCGGTGTCGATCGCCAGGCATCATCGCAACCTGGAGTTCATAGGCGTGGATTTCGCTTATAACCCCGGGAAGAACGTGCTGCAAAAGGTGAATCTGAACATTGCTTTCGGCGAAACCATAGCCATTGTCGGCCCCAATGGGTCTGGAAAAAGCACCCTTGCGCACCTGATACCCAGATTCGCCGATCCCACGGCGGGCGAAATCCGCCTGGACGGCGTGCGACTGACCGATATGCGGATAAAGGATTTGCGCGGACAGATCGGGCTTGTGACCCAGGAAACGGCCCTGTTCGACGACACGATCTTCAATAACATCCGCTACGGCATGTCCGATGCCTCAAGAGAGCAAGTCATCGCGGCCGCCAAACAGGCCCACGCACACAAGTTCATCGAAAATGAACTTCCGCAGGGCTACGACACCCTGGCAGGCACGCTGGGCAACAGGCTTTCCGGCGGGCAACGGCAGCGGATCGCGCTTGCCCGGGCAATACTACGCGATCCCTCGATCCTGATCCTGGACGAGGCCACCAGCCAGGTCGACCTCGAGAGCGAACAAGCCATTCAAAAGGTGCTGGAAAAGTTTATCCTCAATCGCACAGTCATCATCATTACCCATCGGCTGGCAATTCTGGCACTGGCCGACCGAATCGTGGTCATCGAAGACGGGCGGATAGTGGACATCGGCAAGCACGAAGACTTGCTTGCCAAGTCGGGTCTTTACCGCCGGCTGTACCAGATTCACTTCGACGATTTGCGGCAAACCGCGTAAGTGATAGCCATTAGTTTCCGGCTTTCAGCCATATGATGCCAAATGCATAGGTTTTGTCCGCGGCATTCACTATCCGGCCTTTGAATTCGGCATTAGCCTGGATTGTTCTCATCCTATTTTTGGCATGTTTTTTGCACTTAACATATTATCGATAATCCAATAGTTAGTGTTACAACAATCAACTAATGGGAATTGAGCGGGGCCGGAACAGAGAAGAAGCCCGTAAAAATTCCTTTTAAAGTAGAAAGCGAGTAAGACGAACGAGATTGGAGATCCGCGAAAGCCCGGATAAGTATCCCCTTTTAGGAAGAGAGAAGCAAAGGCTTCGTTGCTATCGGAGGCGAGTAGCTTCCGAAAACTGATGGCGAGTTGAGGATTGTTGCCCGAGTGATCCTCAACTCGCCTGTTTTATTTTGATACAGTTTTTTTAGACAAATGTAGTAAAATTAGACATTTACCATCGGCAGATTTTGCTAAGGGATTATGTTGGGGTGGCAGTTTAACTGCCAACCTTACAAGATTTATAGCATCTCAACTGCCAGCCCAACTTGTTTTTATTGGATCATCCACAGGGCAAGAGAATCTTTGTCTTTTATAAAAATTCTATTGCCGGCGATTATGGGATGGGCGTAGATCGGGGTGTCGGAAACCTTGAATCGGGCGACCTCTTCGAATTGCTTATCGCTGGGCTTGAAGACGATTAAACCGGCTTTTTCAAGGAGGGCAAAAAGCACAGGGCCGGCATCGACGATGGAGCCGAATCTTTGGAGACTGTCGGGCGCGGTCCAGGCCTCTTTTCCGTCCACGGCGGTTAGGCAGAACATTTTGCTTTTATCAGAGATGCAATATAGCAGGCCGTCCTTTAGCACCGGGGTATTAAAAATCGGGGCGGGCGGAGCGCTCCAAAGCTCATTGGGTTTAAATTCATCGCCTTGCTTTTCGATTTTCACGGCCTTGGTGCCGCGGCCCGAGCCGGTGTAGATCACTGTTTGGCCGTCGATGATGGGAGTGGCGGCGTTGTAGGCCATTCCTTTGGGCTCGAAGGGGATTTTCCAGAGGAGTTTTCCATCGGCCAGGGCTATGCCCACTGCACTTTTATCAGTCAATGCCACTACCTGTTTTACGCCGTCGGCGGTCATGATTACGGGCGAGGCATACTGCGGTCCTTCGCCGGCCCATTCCCATTTCTGGTCGCCGGAGTTCAGATCGAAGGCCATAATCGCGCCTTCGCTTTTTCCGCCGAGTTGGGCAATGCACATGCCATCGGCGATCATTGGCGAGCTGGCCGTGTAGAACTGGGGCACGACGTTGGGGTATTCGTCCTTTTGCCATAGTTTCTTACCGGAGGCCGCGTCTACGCATGAGAGAATCCCGTCGACGCCGATGATGGCGACTTTTCCCTGGGCCACTGCTGGAGAACTTCTGGGGCCCGGATGTACGGAGGCGGACGGCCCGGATATGGCTTTGGCGGCGTACTTGTATCGCCATTCTTCGCTTCCATCGGATGCAAACAGGCATAGGAGAACCTCGTCGTCGCCCTGGCGGACGAACACATAGAGTTTGTCGCCGACAAGGGCCGGGGTTGAATCGCCCAGGCCCACAGTGACTTTCCATTTTTGCGTTAGTTCCTTGGGCCAATCGGCCGGGGCGGTAAAGCCGCTTACTTTTCCATCTCGATTTTGGCCTCGCCATTGAGGCCAATCCTGCGCGTAGACACAGGCCGCGCCGATCAGAACCACACAGCCCGCAATAATGCCGATCGATCGATTTGCGTTTTTCATGGCAGCTCCAATTCTGTTCGAGTAAATGAAAAAACTAAACCCAGCCGC
>JBEKZY010000050.1:0-21156 GCA_049509395.1 Thermoguttaceae bacterium
CAGTTCCGGGTTGGTCACGTGCGCATCGTCGTCCCAGATAAAACCGCCTTGCCAGGCCGGCTGGTACGCCAAAAACACGGCGATTACCAAGGCCGCCCCCAATAGCCATTTTGACCAGGGCCATGACTGCACAATCGGCGTTGATTGACAATGCCGGCTGATCATCGTTTTCCAAAAATCTTTAGACATGAGATTGAGTTATTCGCACGGATTGCGGCAGACATCGTTTGGCCGAGCATCCTTCCATTTATACTACCAATCACTTGACATTGTAAAGAATTGACATAAAGTTGAAAGGTAGCCGGCACTGAACCGCTCGGCGCCGTCATTATTGCGGTTATACGTGGGGTACGCACCGATCAATTCGCCTTTTTCAGATTCATCCATGACGTCTCAAAATCTCCTTTCAATAAGCCCCGCCAAGCCGTATTCCATGGAGTGGTACAAGGCCTTGCATGACGTTCTTGGAGAAGCAGTTTGTATTTGCCTCGGCATCTATACTATACCCCAAGATTTTCTGCTGTCAGTGGTCATCCCCGTATACAACGAAGAAAAGACTATACGGGAAATCGTGGACCGCGTATGGGCCGTTCCAATCCGTAAAGAGATCATCATCGTCGACGACCATAGCAGCGACGGCACCCGCGATATTCTGCGTGATCTCGGAAAACGGCCGACTCCCAACGACGAAAATCGGATTGTCGTCGAATACCATGAAATAAATCGCGGCAAAGGCGCTTCGTTGCGCACAGGTTTTTTAAAAGCGACGGGCGATGTGATTGTCATCCAGGATGCGGATTTGGAATACGATCCATCCGAGTATCCCAGTCTCATTCAACCCATCGTCGAAGGCAAGGCGGACGTAGTCTACGGAAGCCGGTTCCTGGGCGATCAGCCGCATCATGTGTTGTATTTTTGGCATTACCTGGGCAATAAATTCCTGACCACCCTATCGAACTGCTTCACAAACCTGAACCTCACCGACATTGAGACATGCTATAAAGTTTTTACGCGAAAAGTAGCCGATGACATTACCCCGATTCTTCGTGAAAATCGCTTTGGGTTCGAGCCGGAATTTACCGCAAAGATTGCCCGCCGGGGACATCGTGTTTACGAACGCTCGGTGAGCTACTACGGTCGGACATATGAGCAAGGCAAGAAGATCGGATGGCGCGACGGCCTTGTAACATTATGGTGCATCATTCGTTACGGATTGTGGGATTAGACGCTTTTGCGCCGCTAATATGCCAAATCGGGGATGATGTTGCTGAAAATGCATCCCGCACGCTCTGCGTGAGGGACGGCACACGGAGTGTGCCTGCTACATTTTTTTTAGCGGTGAAAGAACATCTGGTAAATTGTCAGCATGATTTCCAGCACGATGAGAATGACGATGTACCATTCAACCCGCAGGCTGCGGCGGTTTTGCAGCAATTCCAAAACAGTCTCCGCTGTGCGCGAGATGAGTTCCAGCTTGCGCTCCAATGCGGCGTAGCGCTCGACGATCTCGAATTCATCTTCCAGGCGCAAATAGAGACGTTCCAGGTCAGGGCGCTCCCAGATCAAATCGGGCTTGTCGTCCATTTGCACCCGGCCGACCATCTTATGCTCGCTTAGAAGGGCTCCGCCGATGTGGCTTAACAACTCCCGGGTGTTGCGTCCGCTGCGGGCGTTTCGTTCCAGGTTGACAGCCAGCGGTTCGATGCGGTCGAAATCGCGGGCGACCTTCGATTCGTACTTCGCCAGCACGATGCTCTTGCTCAGGATGTCGGCCAGGATTTGCAGGCGCTCGATGCTTCCTTCCTGCAGGACCAGGGTATTAACATCCATCCCCTCGCGGCCTTCAGGTTCGATGCGTATGTCAACTTCTTCAGTTTCCAGATCGGGAAATGGTTGGATGACCAGAGGGCGGATCTGTTCCAAAAAAGCCGTTTGTTCGCTTGCCGAAACGTCGAACAAGACCACGGCCCCATAGCGGAACATTACAGCCACTCCGCGGCCGCGAACTGAAACCGAAAGCGGCCCGATTGCCAGCCGATCGGCCTCGCTCATGGCCCGCAGATCCAGGCGTTCGCCAAGCAGGAGAGCTCGGGCTTTGAACGATTTGCTTCCAGAAATTCGTAAAGCATCCATACTTTATTTATACTCCGTTCCTACCCGGCCGGACAATACTTAAATTCCGGACTCGGACGCCACATCATATTAAACATAATTTTAGTGGGGCAGATTGTTAATCTGCCCAAAAAGGCAGGTTGGCAACCTGCCCCACGGAACATTATCCAGGTAAAAGTCAGTAATCCTTGCCCAGCAAGGCGAAATATTCGTCGAACGGCCCGCTCTGGGAAGTCGGATCGTCCCAAGACTCAAGGGCTTCTTCGATTTGTTTGGAATATGTTGCATCCGGAACGTTATCGAGTGCGATTGCGTTCTCGCCTGAGGTTTGGGTAATGTTTCGAGTGACGCGGTTAATGCTCGCATCCAAGATTCGATCGCCGCGGCTCATGGTGTTCCAAGAGATGTTTTTTACAAGGGTCGTCCCATCGGGGAACAATGATTCGCCCCCGACATTGCTTTCATGGAATGCGAATTCCACTGCCTGGGCTGATATGTCGGCGTGCAAGAGCGAGAGGCTATTGCTTTGCATTCTCGGATAAATAATATAACTCGAGCATGCCTGGGGGGATATGTTCCCGTTGGAAACCTGGCAGTTTGCTTGCAGCGCGGGTGCCGCGGCAGCCATTGCCGGCAGAGCCGAAGCTGCCCCTTGTGAAAGATCCTCGCTAAGGCTCAGTGAAGAAACGGATGACGGAACGAGCCACTGTTGGGTGGCATTTGTGGCGGTTACCTTGAACGATTTTAAAACTGTGTTGGCGCCATCGCTTACCGTTACATCCACATAAAACACGCCGGTATAGTTTGCGTCCCGAGTGATTCGCAATTGGTTGCCCGAGAGGGTCAAAGCCGCCTTGTTGCCGGGTACGGAAACGTGCGCTTGAGTTTTCGCATCGATGGTGTAGGCCGTGGCGGAAAAGGTCAACTTATCGCCGTCGGGATCGCTTGCCGATAGTGGAACAGTGATTCCTCCGGCTTTGCTGGACAAAATCTGGTCGCTTATGGTCTGCAGTACGGGAGGCGAGTTTTGCAGGGTGAGCGAAAGTTTATATCCTCCGGTTTGATGGGCGTCGTAGGCCGTGGTTTTGATGAAATAGGTTCCGCTGGCGGGTGCAGTCCACTGGATGAGAGACGCGGGATTGTTGGACGCGATGTCGTCGTTGTAAGCCAATTGAGTAGTGCCGTTGCCGGCATACAAGGTCAATACCGAGTCGGTCAGCCCGGCCAACGTCGTGGAGATGACGTACTTTTTGCCGGCCAGGGCCTGGAATTTGAACCAATCCTGATCGCCGCCGGTTTCAATCGATCCGGAGATGGTGCTGCCGACGGTAATGGCCGCGGCAGTGGCGGCGTTGTTGCCGTAATCGTCGGGGGCCACGATAGTCAAAGTTGTAGACAGCGCCGCGCTCCATTGACCGTTTTTATCCATTGCCCTGGCAAAGAACCGGTTGGTTCCCGTCGTCATTCCGCCTGTGTTTACGGCGAATTCGGCAGTACCATTGACCACTGTAGTGTCATAACCGAGGCATGTATCGCCTGCGTCGTATGTCCCGTTGCCGTTGTTGTCTTGATAATAATAAACGGCCGAGACGCCCGCCGAAGACGCCGCTGCTTGGGCTACGAGTGTCACGGACGCGCCTTTAGTAACGGTCGAAGCCGGGTTTACCAGCAATGAAGCCAAAACCGGCAACGATGGCGCGCCGGCGCCCAATAATTTCAAAGTGTTGTAAGCATCCAAGCGCCCGCCGCTGGCTACTTTCCCGCTCAAGGAACTGATTTTATCGACGCCTTGCAGGATTGCGTTGCGGATGTCGGCGACCGAGGCGTTGGGTTTATAGGCCCAGGCCAAAGCCGCCACGCCCGACACCATCGGCGTGGCCATGCTGGTGCCGGAATAATAGCCGTAACGGTTGTTGGGCAGGGTGCTGTAAATCGAGACGCCTGGCGCGGCCAGATCGACCGTAGCGGCGCCATAGCAACTGAAACTTGCCAGTTGATCGTTCTGGTCGCTGGCGGCCACGGAAATGACGTTTGGCGGGGTGTAATTGGCGGGGTACTGGGCCGTGACGTCGTTATTCGTGCCGCTGTTTCCGGCGGCGGCCACGAACATGATGCCTGCGTCATTGGCGGCTTGAATGGCGGTTTGCATGGCGGAAGAGAATCCGCCGCCGCCCCAACTGGCGTTAATCACCCGCACGTTGACGCCGTACTGAGTGCGCTCCATGGTGGCATAATTGATGGCCCTGATGGCGTCGGACAAATAGCCCGAACCGGTGCTGTCCATAAATTTCAAGGCCATTATGGAAGCCGACCAATTAACGCCCGCCACGCCCAGGCTGTTGTTTCCCACCGCGGCAATCGTGCCCGAGACGTGCGTGCCGTGCCCGTTGTCGTCCATGGGATTGCCGTTGTTGCTGACGAAATTGTATCCGTGAACGTCGTCCACAAACCCGTCGTGATCGTCGTCTACTCCGTTGCCGGCGATTTCGGCGGTGTTGGTCCAGATGTTCGCCGCCAGGTCCGGATGCGTATAATCCACTCCGGTGTCGATTACGGCCACCACGACGCGATTTGCACCGGTGGCGCCTGTTGTGATATTCCAGGCATCCGGGGCGTCGATTTTCGTCATTCCCCAAAGTTGCGACAATGAAGGATCGTTGGAGACCGCGTCATCCTGGCGCAGGGCGTCTTGCTCGAAGGTGGTTATATAGGAGTCGTGTGAGAACCATTGTTCCACGGCGTCCATCGAGCTTCCCATGCTTCGGACCAATTCCTGGCCTTCCAGTCCCAATCCCCGAATGACTTGGAAATTAATGCCCCCGCCCGCCAGCAGGCTTGCGGTTTGAGCAAGTTGAGAGATCCCGCCCAGGTCATTGGTATTGAATTGGACGATCCAGTCGTAGACGTTGGCCTGGCCGCTGACAGATCCGCTATTGGCGCTCGCGGATGGAGTGATGCTTTCCGCAGTCCAGGTAGCCACGCCGGCATGACCCGGTTGATTGGATGCGCTGCAATCTTGGAACCAAATCGGCGAGATAAGCGAGGAAAGGCCATCGGCGCTCATCAATGCCCGACATTCCAACGGCTCGATCTTCAACAGCCGGCGGCGGATGTGCCGGTCGCGGCGCAAGAGATCTCCACCCTGATTGCGGCAGCGGTTCGATAGTTTTAAAAGTTTATGACTTACACGAAAGCAAAAATCCAAGAATCCGCACTCGGTGCCAAGGCCTAGCATGATGCATTCCATGATGTAACGGCTCGAGCAAATGCGGCCGCCGGTCTCTTGCAAAGGAAATAATGCTCGGCAGCAGCCCGCTTATTGCAGCGACATTGCTCTTTTGTGACGAGAAGGGTGAAAAGCACAAATCTTCTAAAAGTCTGTGTCATAAAACCAGCGTGGTCAAACCGGATTCCAATTCGCGATAGATTCGCATTGTCCGGGAGACATCGGTTGTCTCGCGGACGTTGCCAAAAACGCACTTCGCAATGGACAACCGGCATAACCAATTCACAAAGCGGCCGGATGTTGCGCCACTGCTACGAAGACTGTTGCAAAGATGTTCGACCTTGTGCTGCTGAACCTCGACGCCGTTGAATTTTCACAACATCACTGCGGCCATGCCGATTTGGAACATGGCATGACGGTTTTCAATTGCCGGCAGAAATTGTGCATCCAATGCGCTCAGACGGCAAGTGGCTTCTTGAAAAATGCGGGCATTTTTTTGGGAATCGATGCTAGCACAGCAAGCTGCGAAGTTTTGTACGAAGAGATAAATTGCCCGCGATTTGAATCGCTTTTATTTTTTAAAAACAACCTCAAAAGCGTAGTTTACCCAACCTCAATGGGCAAAGCAATTTTATTTTTAGCCACCCCCGTCGTTGATGCAGAAAGAAAACAGTTATGAATGCGTCTCGATAAAACAGGGCTGTAAGAAATTTTGTGTCAAAGGGCGGCACAGACTTCCAGTCCGTGAAGAAACACGGCCAAGATGGCCGTGCCACTTTACTCCGACACAAAAATCCGTATGGTCCCTATTTTAACACTGGCGAATTTCAGTTTGATGTAATATCATGATTAAAACGCGTATGAATTAGGTGCAAAATCATGAAATTAGTCCAAATATTAGGAACCGGCTGTCCTAAATGCGAAAAGCTGCGGAAGAACGCCGAAGAGGCCGTAAGATTGGCGGGTATCGAGGCGCGGGTAGAAAAAGTGAGCGATATCAACGCAATCATCGGCTTCGGCGTGATGATGACTCCGGCCTTGGCCATCGACGGCGAAGTGAAGGTTGCCGGCAAAGTTCTTAAGCCTGAAGAGATAAAAAAACTACTGACATAAAACCGCCTTTCATCCCAGTAATGAGCGCCATGAGCACAAAAAATGCGTTCACCATTTCCCTGCTTTTATTCGTGGCCGCCAGCCTAGTCGCGCTGACTGTAAAAATATCGCGCCGCGGTCCACAATCCTTGGCTGCTACCGAAGCAGGAGATGACAGTTATGAAGCAAGACATTCGGGGAGTCCCGACTTGCCCATGCGGGACGGCGTAAAAGTGTATTATTTTCACAGCAATACGCGATGCACGAATTGCCGCAACGTCGAGGCCTTTGCCCGAGAGGCGGTCGAGAGCGGTTTTGCCGATCAGTTGAAGGCTCGAAAAATCGTTTGGCTGGCGATCAACTACGAGACGCCCGGGAACGAGCATTATGTGATCGATTACGAAATAGTCGCCCCAAACCTAGTGCTGGCCATGTTTAAAGGCGGAACACAGGTGAAATGGATAGGGCTAAAGGAAGTGGTTGACGAGGCCGGCGACAAAGCGGCTTTTATGGATCTTTTGCATAAAAGGCTATGCGAGTTTCTGCAAGATCCGGATTTGAATCTATAAAACACGTTCTTTAGTGAAAACCCTAGTGATTGAAAAAACTCCAAAATGAGCGAGTACATGATCGCAGCCGGATCGGCATTTGGGATTGGGATCCTCACCTCCATCAGCCCCTGCCCGATGGCAATGAATATCACTGCGATCTCCTATGTCAGCCGCCGCCTGGGCAACGCTCGGCAGGTGTTTTTATCGGCCTTATTTTATATAACAGGCCAAACACTGGCATACCTTGGCCTGGCATTCGTGCTAATTGCCGGCGTTAAATCGACCCCGCTAATTGCATTGTTCCTGCAAAAATACATGCACATGATTCTAGGTCCGATCCTGATCGTGGCGGGCATGTTTTTACTGCAACTAATACATTTGAATATGACCGGCCGCGGCATGGGCGAAGGGCTGCAAAAACGGGTCGATGCCATGGGCATTTGGGGCGCGTTTATGCTGGGCGCGGTCTTTGCCTTGACGTTCTGCCCGACCTCGGCATCTTATTATTTCGGTAGTTTGATTCCGCTTTCGCTAAAAGTGAATTCCAGCATCATCTTGCCGGTAATGTTTGGATTCGGCGCAGCCCTGCCGGTGATGCTCTTTGCCGTGCTTTTGGCCTTAAGCGCCCAATCGGTGGGCAAGGCCTACAACATCCTCGGCAGGATCGAATGGTGGGCACGCATCATCACCGGCTGGATCTTCATATCATTGGGCGTGTACTTTTCCTTGAAATACATCTTTGAAGTATTTTGAAAACGCCCTTTAATGTCCTTTGTCTGGGCAATGATCTATGGGGCAGATTGCCGAAGTGCCTTTTTTTGGGCAGATTAGCAATCTGCCCGACTGATTACATAGATAGGTCACCACTTTGTGAATATATATTCACAATCATATAATCCTTAATCGGGCCATAGAATGTCCAATGCATTGCTAGCATGGGCGATGGTTTTCTAATTGTGCGAATAACTGATTGACCACCAATAGTAGTTAATACCATTGGAGGAGTCGAAATTCATCTTGACCATCCCGCCCCTGATACAGTATCCTCCGCCACCTTTTAATCCCTTGAGCCATAGGGGCTTAAAAGGCAAGGCATGGCGGACGCCATAGGCGGCAGTTCAGCGCTGTTCTTATCGTGGTTACTCTTCTTATGGTAATTAATCAATTGACCCAATTCGGGACGCGATGTTTCTGCCGGCTGACCGTGCCTGTAATGATAATTCTTGCTATCGGTTCGGGGTGCAATAAGGGCGTTTACCGTGTATCTAATCTTCCGGCCGAATGTCTGGCCCCTTCGCCGGTTAATGCGGAAACCATCAACCTGGCCGGCCTGGCCGACACTGCCGTCAGCAGTGAAATAATACAGCTAGGCGACGTGCTCGAGGTAAGCATGGTTACCGACTATGAAAAGATGATCTCCACCAGCACGCCGGTCCGCGTGGGGAATGACGGTACGATAGTCGTCCCCCTGGTAGGAAAAGTGGGCGTTGTAGGCTTGGAAGTGGAACAGGCCGAACAGCTTATCGCGGCCGAGAGCATCGCCCGCGGCGTTTATCGCAATCCCTGTATTACCCTGACCATGAAGCAGTGCCGAACGAATAAGATTACAGTAGTGGGAGCGGTTGATAAGCCGGGCACGGTGGACCTTCCGCGTGCGTCGAGTTCGCTGTTAAACGCGTTGGTAGCCGCGGGCGGTTTGAACAAGGACGCCGATTCCGAAGTGGAAATCCGCCATACAGATGCCGGTAATATGTCTCCAAACCGGCCCCCAGCGGGAAATTTGCAGGCCGGGGAAAGAATAGGAAACAACCTGGTCCCGGCGAGCTATCAGCAGGAGCAAGCCGCGTCAGGGCCTGCTTCGGTGATCAAGGTAAGTCTAAATTCAGTCGCCGCCGGCGCCGAAAAAGTGCCGGATCTGCACGACGGGGACGTGGTTTACGTTGCCAAGCGAACGCCCAAGCCGTTTTACGTCATTGGCCTGGTCCGCAAACCGGGAGAATTTCCCTTTCCCATAAATCAGGAAATTCGCGTTCTGGACGCTATAGCGTTGGCAGGGGGATGCTCGAATCCGTTAGCCGAAGACGTGCTGGTAATCCGCCGGCCGCCCGGCAGGGCGGAACCGGTGCGCATTTCGATCGGTCTCCAGGCAGCCAAGCAGGGGCAGGAAAACGTTGCCTTGGCGCCTGGAGACACGGTTTCGGTGGAACAGACGCCCGCCACCGCCGTTGTGGATTTCATTCAAAACTTTATCCGCGTGGGTTTTGGAGCCACGATGTCGATGTTTTAGAAGCATTGCCGCAAATATTTTTTATCAGTCTCCTTATCTCCGCCAACGAAAACCATCTTCCGCCATGCAGTCATGGGACAAGAACCTATTCCAACGACGGACGCCTTCGAGTTTGAGATCACCCAGCTTGCGCACACGATGCTGCGGCTGGTGTTCGCGGTCCGCTACCGGAAGAACCTGGTCATCGCGGTAATGGCGGCCAGCGCGTTTCTGGGGGGACTTTATTACTCCACCAGACCGCGACTATATTCCTCCAAAGCGGCCTTGCTGGTGTCGCAAAACGGCCGCGACCAACTGGATACTTCCATCGCCAACGAAGAGTCGCTGCGCCAGAACACCATGCCCACCTTCGAAAAAATCATCATAAGCGCGAAAGTGCTGGAAGGCGCCCTGCAACATCTCAAACCCGCCGATCAAGTTGACTTCGTGAACATTCCCCGTGATTCATGGGTGGGGATATTACAGAAAAATGTAAGCGCGCAAGTGATGCGCTACACGAGCATCATCGAAGTCAGCTACTGCTCCAAAAATCCCCAAGTGGCGGCGAATATCGTGAGCGCGGTCGTGCAGTCCTACCTCGATTTCATGGACCGCATACACAAGGGAACGGCCGGCGAACTCAGCCGCATCCTGACCAAGGAACGAAACGAAGTGGCCGAGAAACTCACACAAAAACAAGAGGAGCTTTTGGCCTCCCGCCGGAACATGGTCGACTTGGGGTTTCGTTCGGAAGGAAAAACGTTGCACCCCATGGTGCAGCGCGCCGTGTTCTTCAACGACGCGCTGATCGCCGTGCAGAAAGAAAGGGTGGATTATGAAGCCGCGCTGGCCGCTCTTCAGTCGGCGGTGCGCAACGGCGAGGATTTGGGTCAATACATGTCGGTAGTCTCCGACGTTGCGGGCAAGGAGTTGCTGCTTAACAGCCTCGGTTTGAGCACTCAAGACATGATGACCCAAACCGGCCTCACGCAAAGCATGATCGAGGCCCGCGCCAGGCTCGAAAACATGCAACAGAATCTAGGCCCGCACCACCCCGAGGTAATCGCCTTGGGGGAAAAAATTCGCCTGACGGAAGAATTTTTGCAAGTTTACCAGCAACGTTTCTCCACCGAAAGGACCGATCGACGGCAAAGCCAGTTGGGACCATGGCTGGTGCAAATGCTGCAACAAAAGCTCGACGAGGCCAGGAAAAAAGAAGAAATATTGCAAGCCAGGTTCGAGGAAGCCCGCTCCGAGGCCGTCAACCTCAGCGGCCAGTTGGCCCAAGTGGAATTGTTGGAACGGGACATTAAACGCCTCGGAGACATGAACGACGTTTTGCTGAACCAGATCGCCTCCCTGGATCTGAGGCAGAACGGTCAGGAAGTTCGCGTGGCCGTGATCGAGGAGCCGAAGGTAAGCGGCTCGCCAGTCTCGCCAAAGCTGGCCTATGTGGCGTTATTGACGCTGATAAGCGGGTTTGGCGCCTCGCTGGGATTGGTGACGATATTCGACGCCTTGGATGATCGCTTCCGCTCGATGGAAGAACTGCAAAATCGCTTGGGAGTTCCCGTGCTCACCGTCATACAGCGTTTAAAGGCCCCGGAAGCCGCGGGATTGCAGGCCCTGGCCATGTTCGCCGCGCCTTCGACCCCTGAATGCGAAGGCTTCCGAACCCTGCGCACCGCTCTGACCCTCACGCATCAAGACGTTCATCAGATTTTGATCACCAGCCTTGAGTCGGGCGATGGAAAAACAACCACATTGGCCAACCTGGCCGTGTGTTATGCCCAGGCCGATAAATGCACGCTTTTAATCGACGCCGACCTGCGCCGCAGCGGCCTGACCAATCTGCTGAACGTCAAGGGTACCAATGGCCTATCGGAAATACTCCGCCAGGAAAGCAATCTCGAACAATTGGCCGCGGAACACATCCGCACCACCGGAGTTAAAGGTCTGGACATCCTGCCGGCCGGTCCCCGGCCCAGCAATCCCGCCGAGTTGCTGGCCGGGCCGAGGTTCTCCCAACTATTGTCGTGGGCGGGATCGGTATACGACATGATCCTCATCGACACCACGCCCGCGCTTCTCACGGCTGATCCCGCTATTATCAGCCGCGTGGTCGACGGCGTGGTGATGGTCATCAAGCCCGCCAAGAACCACCGCCGCCAGGTGATGCGCATGGTCGAACGCTTTACTATGCTTAAACTCCCCGTGTTGGGACTTATTGTCAACGCGGCCGGTTCGGAAACCGACGACGCCTATTACAGCTATCGCGACTATTACGTGGACAGCTACGGATATTACGGGGCGGAAGACGATGAGGATTGGCAGGAAGAAAAATCGGCCGAGAAGATCTGTATGCCCATGAAACGCAAATCATCCCCCGGCGCAGGCCATGAAAATGAGATTCGGCCCCTGAGCATTCCGAAACGTGTCGCGTAGCGGCAACTATCGGCAAACGCCCGGTAAATTTAAAGATGTACAATCAACGCGGCAATTTGACAACATCGCGGCATATTCATGCCCAAGCGCCCGGCGGCGCCTTAAGCGCGCTTTTGCTGAATATTATCGACGGCGGTCTGGCGGGAGTCATCTTCCTACTCCCCTTTGTGATGGGCGGGCGCCATCCCTTGGGACAATTAATCCTGGCCGCGCTGGCCGTGGTCACGGGCCTGGCTTGGGCCATCCGCCAATGTCTCCGCCCTGATCCCGTCTGGCGACCCACTTGGATCCTGGCGCTGATTTCCGCGGGCGTGATCCTTATCATGCTGCAAACAATACCTTTGCCTCAAGGCATACTCCAGTTGTTCGCGCCAAACCAAGCTAATATCCTGCCGCTGTGGAACGCCGCGCAGCCGGATTCCGCCTCGTTAGGCCGCTGGCAAACCATCTCCTTCGCTCCGGAGGAGACACGCGCGAACCTTGTGCTGGCGCTGTCCTATGGGCTATTGTTTTTCGTAACGGCAGAGCGCATCAAGTCGATTGAAGACGTAGAACGCCTTTTGCGGTGGTGCGCACTCTCGGCGACGTGCATGGCGGTGTTTGGACTGGTTCAATATCTCGCCGGTAACGGAAAGTTCTTTTGGTTCTACGCTCATCCCTTCTCTAACACCTTCGGTGGAGCAAAGGGAAGTTTTGCCAATAAAAATCATTTTGCTCATTTTCTGGCCTTGGGAGTCGGTCCATTGATATGGTGGATGCTGCATGCTTCTGGACGCATGCGATCTAGAATACATGGCGCGGATTCAAAGCCCGCGTCCGCCTTGGACACGCTCAAAACCGGAAGCGGACATTCATCCAGCCGCCACCGCGCGCCGACAGGCGCCACCGGGCACCGACGGGGCACCATGCCAAGCATGGTCGCCTTGGCCGGCATGGCCGCGTTGGCCGGCAAGATCGGTTGGTCGGGCAGCACTCGCACCAATCGCTCGAATGAATTAAAAACCTATATTTTGGGATTGGCATTGGCCGTGGTCCTGTTTGCCGGCCTGATGTCCCTTTCTCGCGGCGGAATGGCCGCCTTATTCATCGCCGCTCTGGTGTCAACGGCAGTATGCTGCCTGGCGTCCTCCGCCGCCGGCAGGTTTCTGGGCATTATGTTGGCCGCTTGCCTGGTCATCGGCGCCGCACTGGCTATCTTCGGCTTGGACAACGTAGGCCGCCGATTGGAAACATTAACCCACGGCGCGAGCGAAGAGAATGAATGGTCAGGAGGTAGAATAACCCTCTGGACAACGGTTGCCAGGGCAATCCCCGACTATTTTTTGTTCGGGGCCGGCATGGGTAGTTTCAATGAAGTTTATCCGATATATTCCGACGGCGCCCTGAACGAGTCCATTGAATTCACGCACGCCGAATGCTCTTATCTGCAAGATTTACTGGAAAGCGGCTGCATCGGTCTGGGGCTTACACTGGCTTGCATCGTTTCGTGGGGCTCCTGGTGCGCGGCTGGATGGAAAGGTTCCGAGCGAACAAGGATCTGCGCGGGCGCCATCGCGGGCAGCTTGGCCGCCGGAACGGCCCAGGCCCTGGTCGACTTCGTATGGTATGTCCCGGCTTGCATGGTAATAATGGCTATTTTGGCGGCCTGTGCGTTGCGTGTAAGCCGATTTGCCGCGCCCAGGGCCATCCATGTTAAACCGGTTTCCATGCACCGTTGGGCGGCTGTGACCGCCGCAATCGCGCTCATCCCAGCGGGCGCGTGGATGATCCACAACCGCATCGGGCCGGCCATCGCCCAGCCTTACTGGGAACAATACCTCAAAGCTCTTGAAGCGAATTCTCCCCAACAACTCGCTGCCGACAACGCCGATTCAACGCCGCGCCATGATGCCGACAATGCCGCGCCGGCCAGAGAGTATGAATTGATCGACTGCTTGGAAAATGTAGTCTATTGGCAGCCGAACCATTCGTGTGCGCATCTCGCCTTGGCCGAAGCGCATCTGCGCTTGTTCGACGTCTTGCAGGCGAACTCACCCAACCCGATGAAGCTGACAAATATCCGCGACGCCGCGTTGGATTCGGAATTTTCCTCGCCGCAAGCCCTGCACGACTGGCTTGCGCGGGCAGTAGGCGACCATTGGGTGCATTTGGACGCCGCCTTGCGCCATACCCGATGGGCGCTTTCGCTTTGCCCGTTACAAGGCCGCGGCTACATCTATCTCACTAAAACGTGCTTTTTAGAGGAGAAAAATGGGTTGCCCAAGCAGGCCTGCATAGCACAGGCGTTAAGAGTCCGGCCTTTCGACGGCGCCGTGGTCTCGGCCGCCGCCGCCGAAGCCTTATTGGAAGGCGACATGCAACATTGGCTGGAACTATCCAAGCAGGCATTTCGTTGCGGCCGCGGATATCAGGGGGAGTTAATCAGCAATCTTGTGGCCAACGTCCCCTGCGAAGGCATCCAGGCCATGATCGATTTCATCATCACGCAATTACAACCCGATTTGGAAGGCCTGCAAGCACTTTATGCCGCTTGTTCAAAGCGGGCCGGCCCCGAATTGCTGGAGCCACTGAGTCAATATCAGGCGCAGCGGGCTGAATTCGAAGCACAAAATCGAAAGGGCCCAGGCGCAATTGGACTGTGGCTGGAAGCTCAAAGGCTGCACACGCAATTGAACAACGGCCCCCAAGCGCTGCAATGCGCCCGCTGCGCGCTGGAATGCGACCGGAATGATTATCGCGCGCATTACCAACTAGCCTCGTGCCTCCTGGACCAGGGATTATTTGCCGAGGCGGAGGAGCACTTGCACTGGTGCCTGCAACGGGCCTCCGGCGACCAGTCGGTGGAAATTAAACTTAAACAGGCGATTAAGGGGCGGCTCGAGGCCCAGCGCTGCGCCGCAGCCCAAAAAAGCGACAATTTTTAGTATGAACTCCCAAAATACATGTTGAAAAGGACCTAAATACCGAAAAATAAATCCCGGGGCAAAAATGTATACGTCGCAGTATTCAGTCGCTAAGGAAACAGCCTTAAACGATCTTGGAAAAATGCTTAACAAGTCTTTATTCAAAACACGGTTTCTGAATCGGTCCTCACAAAGGCGGTTTTTAAATCCATCAAGTATGCGCAGGCATCTTTCCGCGTTTATCGGGGTTGCGCTGTTGCCGATTTTTGTCGCCATATATTACCTCAGTTACTGGCTGCGATTCGAAGGCCAGATGGGACGGTATGGCTTTGATACTTTCTGCGCCACGGTAGGCTGGGTGGCGTTCGCCAAACTAGCCTGGTTTGTGGGATTGCGAGTGTGCCGTGGATGGAGCCGGCCGGTGACCTTTTACGATCTGGGCGTGTTGTTGCGCGCCGCGAGCTGCGGGGCGATTACCGTAACACTGATATTTTATCTGCTGGTTCCCTTCCCAGTCATACCCCGCAGCGTACTTGTGCTCGATTGGGGAACCACTATCGTGGTTGTGGGCGGCTTGCGCTCCATGTTGCGCGGCTGGCATGAAACCATTTGGCTCCTGTCTCGACCGGCAGGGCAGGTCCGCGTGTTGATCGCGGGAACGGAAGAGACAGGAGCTTTGATGCTCAGGGCCATTCGGCAGGTGGGCAGGCCCAAGTATCGCATCGTGGGTTTTATCGGTTGCGACGCCAGGCTGGTGGGCGCCCGCATCGAGGGAGTGCCTGTTGTCGGCGTTATCGAGGAGTCACACCAACTTGTGCAGCGCTACGCCGCAAGACAGATTCTCGTGGCCCAAAACGAATTTTCCGGCGAGGAATTGCGCAAGCTTATCGACCAGGCCCAGCATAACCACTTCGAAGTCCGGGTCCTTCCCAGCTACCGGCAGTTGATCGACGGCAACCTGATCGTGCAACCCCAGCCCGTATCGATCGAGGATCTCCTGCAACGCAAGCCGGTAAAATTGGATATCGACGACATCCGGCAATGGGTCGACGGACAAGTGGTATTGGTTACCGGCAGCGCCGGAAGCATCGGCTCGGAAATCTGCCGGCAATTGCTGCAATTTTCACCGCGTCGGATCGTGGCAGTTGACCGCTCGGAGACCGGTCAATTCTTCCTGGAGCATAACCTGAAACCGCACAACGAAGGCATACAAGTCGACCTGGTCGTTGCCGACGTCCTCGATCACTCCCGCATGAGCGATATTCTGCACAGGCACCAGCCGCAGGTAATTTTCCACGCGGCGGCCTACAAGCACGTTCCATTGATGGAAAATCACCCCGGCGAAGCGGTCAAAAATATAGTAACTGCCACTCGCCGGCTGGCCGAACTGGCCATGCAGTCCGGGGTCAGTTCTTTCGTGTTGATCTCCACCGACAAGGCGGTGAATCCCACCAGCGTCATGGGCGCCTGCAAACGCATTGCGGAACTGTATGTTCAATCTTTGTCGTCCCGATCGCCGTGCCGCTTTGTGACGGTGCGATTCGGCAACGTGCTGGATTCGGCCGGCAGCGTAGTGCAAGTATTCCGCAGGCAGATAGCCTCCGGCGGCCCCTTGACCGTAACTCATCCCGACATCCGCCGCTACTTCATGACCATCTCCGAAGCCGCCCGCCTGGTCATTCAAGCCGGAGCCATCGGCGAAGACGGGCAGATTCTGCTGTTGGACATGGGCCAACCGGTCCGCATCATCGATCTGGCCACCGATATGATCCGCCTTTCCGGCCTGCAATTGGGGTCAGACATCGGTATCAAGATCGTCGGTCTTCGACCGGGCGAAAAGATGTTCGAGGAGTTGCACGCCGACGACGAGCAACGCCTGCCCACCAGCCATCCGAAAATCATTGTTGCCCAAGGCAGGCAGGCTCAAAACGCTGATTTGCCGCTTGACCTCGCGGAATTGGAGCGCCTGGCCCGGATAGATCCCCAGAAAATACCCGCCCAATTGCAAAGAATCGTTCCCGAGTACTGTATTTCAAAGTTAACCCTGCCATTTGAACCGCGGCACGCCGCTACGCCGGAACGCCGGATTGCCGCTTGAATAACCATAAAATGCCATGAATCAACCCGAACCTTTTATCGACATTCATTGCCATATACTTCCCGCTTTGGACGACGGTCCGGCCGCTTGGGAGGAATCGCTTGAAATGGCCGAGATGGCGGCCGCTGACGGAATCGTCGCCATCGTGGCAACGCCCCATCAGTTGGGCAACTATTCACATATCACCGCCGAGAACGTCCGCATCCAGATCGCCCGGCTTCAGTCGATGCTTGTGCAGAAAGGCGTCGGCCTGGAATTGCTTCCCGGCGCCGACGTGCGCATCGATCCGGACTTGACCTGCAAGATTTTAAGCGGGGAAGTCCTTACCCTTGCCGACCAACGCCGACACATACTTTTAGAGTTGCCCCACGAACTGTATATTCCTTTGGATCGACTGCTGGGCGATTTGCACTCGGCCGGATTGACGGGAATTTTATCGCACCCCGAACGCAACCAAGGCATTATCAATCAACCCAAAATACTTTCTAATCTGGTCAATCAAGGATGCTTGTTGCAGGTCACGGCGGGAAGTCTTACCGGCGTGTTCGGATCAAGAATCCAAAACTTTGCCGAATCTTTGGTAGAACGGGGATTTGTCGATTTTATAGCCTCCGACGCGCACGGAAAAAAATACCGCACCCCGCTGTTAAGCCAGGCCTTCGATCGCGTAGTGAAATTAGCCGGTTACGATACGGCCATCGAACTGTTCTGCCGCAACCCGGCTCGCGTCCATGCCGGCATGCCGGTAACTCCGCATGCACCCCAATATAAAAATCACAACTCGTTTTACGGTAACACCCTTTTAAATACCGCACGTCAATTCGTGCATTTTTAGTAAAAAGGTCAAAGCCAAGAGCCGATATAGATAATACTCTACTCGTCTAGATGCGGATCATACGGCCGTCAGGATGATCCGGGGGCATCGGCAAATGGCGGATAACACAGGTTAGGAAAACTGGATAAGTTTTCTTGATTGTAAAGGAGCCGGCTTATGTCTTCAAAGGAATCCCTTTGCAGTATGTTTATCGCTTCGGTAATCTTCGCGACATGTCTGCTTAACACAGGCTGGGCAGTCGATACATCGCCGAAAACCTATATGACAGACGTCGCTCTAAGCGACGGAGGAACCTTGCAGGGCCAAGTGGTGGATCTCCAGAATATGGGTCAGCCAGGCGTTCCCATCGTTTTAAGGTATCAAAACCGTGACGTGGTAAAAACGATTACCAACACCAATGGACAGTTCACGGCACAGGATCTCCACGGTGGAGTATACAATATTGCCACTGCGCAAGGTGAAAACACATTTCGTTTATGGGCCCCGCGCACGGCGCCCCCGGCTGCCAAGCAAAGCGCCATAGTATACGTGCAAAATGGCGGCATTGGCGGGTGCGGCGGCAGCGGCGGACTGAAGGCCGTTCTAGGTCATCCACTTGTGCTGCCCGCGGTTATAGCAACAGCCATCGCCGTACCCGTTGCGGTGAGTTCCGCTCATCATCCGGCCAGTCCCTGAATTTGACGAATGCAAATTGTAAAATGCAAATTTTAAATTGAACGAAAACGAATTGCATTCGTGTACATCTAACTTTTTAATCATCACCTTTGTTAAATTTGCAATTTGAAATTTGCAATTGTTCAATTTGCACTATACATGCGCGCAAAACACGCTCAAAACACAAATAAAGCCTCTATTAAATTCTCGAACTACTATTTTCCCTCAACCTTCAATCCGGCAAATAGAGTCTGCGCATCGGCCTTGGTCCAGAAACCGATCTTGCCGGGCTGGTTGAAAGTCTCGTCCTTCGCCTCCAGTTCCAGCTTATCGTTCAGGTAGCACTGGATGCTGTTTCCCTGCTGGACGATCCGTAAAGTATGCCACATTCCCTCCGGGGCTTTAACGTCCACTGTGGCCAATTGCGTGCGTTTGCCGTCAACCACTTTATAAAGGCGGAAATTATTTTCCAGCGGATTCATTCTTGCGATGTAATAATTCTTGGCGTCCTTATATCGCCATACCAGTCCGCCGCCCTGATCGATCTTTCCAGCCATGGCCTTGAAGGATACGTGCATATCGACATTCAAATAATTTGACTTCTCGGCCACGCATAAGTTAAATAAGGCCTTTGGGCTATCGGCTGGTGCTTGTCCAAGGGTCTTTCCGCCCGGGGCGGTCGAATCTGTCACTACCTGCCACACGCATCCCGGTCCTTCTCCGGTTTTTGCGGCAACCCAGCCTTGAGGAAGTTTTCCCCTCGGAGTGGATTCCAGGTTCAGCCAATTATCCTGAGGCGCATCGGCGGCCAGGAATATCATGACACATAGTCCAATCAATACACGAAATCGTTTCATATCCATTTCTCCATTAATTATTTATCCCAGGGTAAATACATCCGAGGATTCTAATTGGTTAATTACAACCGGGATCGTTTAAAAAGTTTTACGCTATATTTCACGGCAGTTTAATAAATTACCCACCACACGACGAGTCCCGCCAATATCAGCCGATACCAGCCGAAGGGCGTCAAGGTATGCCGGCTAAGAAAGTGAATAAAGAACTTCACGGCCAGCCAGGCGAAAATGAATGAGACTACGAAACCAATTGCAATCATGCCAAAGTTTTCGGCACTTAAGAATTTATAACTCTTATATAGCTCAAAGATGGTGGCGGCGATCATAATGGGAACCGCGGCGAAAAAAGAGTATTCAGTAGCGGTTTTGCGTTCCAGGCCGGAAATCATGCCGCCAAGTATGGTCGATGCCGCGCGAGACATGCCCGGCCATAACGACAGGCATTGAAACAGCCCCACCGACAATGCTTCTTTCCAAGTGATCGAATCGACGCCCTCTTTTTTGACTTGCGGCTTAAACCATTCCACGGCCAAAATCCACACGGCCCCAACAGCCAATGCAATAGCGACGGTTTTGGGGCCAAATAAATACTCTTGGATATATTTGTGAGTCGCAAAGCCCACAAGAGAGGCCGGTATCGTAGTGATCGCCAGCAAGCCCAATCCACGAAGGCCCGACAATCCCTTATTATCCTTGAATCGCATTAATCCCATGAAGCGGCCGGGATACGCCGCCACAACGGCCAGGATAGCTCCGAGTTGGATGATGATTAAAAATGCATCAACGACATCCTTGCCCCAGTGTTCATTAAGATGGAGTAAATGCTGAGTCAGAATCAGATGCCCCGTGGATGAGATCGGCAAGAACTCCGTAAGCCCCTCGACTACGCCCATGACGGCCGCATATATGCTGTCCATGAAAACTCCTCTTAATCAATTGTTGCCCGCGTAATTTGCAGTCGAACCGCATTCAGCGCCGAAACGGATTTCAGAGCCGGGCCGTGTCGGCCCGGTTGAACCGCAAATCCACCGGACTGACACAGTCCGGCTCCGCTCATTTATCTTTGTATGTTTAGTAAAAACTAATTACCGCCGTTATGTTCCAAAGCCGATTTTGGCGATCTTGGGTTTGACCAGGCGCTCGAAATCCTTGTACGCCATGCGGATCAACTCGGTGTGCGAACCGGCGTTAAAAGCGATTTCCGCGTCTTCGGCCAGGCGGTGCGAGGCGTAGACCTCCATGCCATACAGATTCCCAAACGGCGGCATGGCGCCGATTTCACAGTCGGGAAACATGTCTTTGAATTCTTTCTCGCTGGCCAGCTCGACTTGCCCGGCCCCGGCGGCTTTCTGAAGACGCTCGAAATCGACCTTCAAGGAAGCCGGCAACACGGCCATGGCCATTTTGTTGTCGAGCTTAACCATCACCGTTTTCGCCAACTCCTTGCCGCGAACATGCGCCAAGGCGGCGATTTCCTGCGCGGTATATGCCGGCGAATGATTAAAGGCCACATACTTGATATGCTGGCCGTTGAGGAATTCTTTCAGGCGATTGATTGGCATGATCATCTCCTTGCACTAACGTTTTTCAACCTTTATCCCGGAAACCATTTAAATCCAACACCCTCGCTGAATTATATCAATAAAACAACAGTCCTTTTAATCAATTGTCAATCCCCCCACCGAATTCCGGGCATATTTCAGCACACATTTAACATCGATAGCCGACGGTCAACGACCGGCGGAATACTCAAAATTCCTCCCCATCCTTATTTTCTTCGGAAAGGACAATAATAATTTCCCGGGCAACTTCCTCCACCGACTTGCCCGTAACGTCGATCCGCTGCCAAAGGTGTTTGCGGCATAACTGATCGGCATAGGCCAGTTCGCGGCGAATCTGATCGGGCGAAACATAACCTTCCAAGGGAATGGATTCTTCTTCGGCCCTTGCCCGGCGCATCTGTTGCAGGCTGTCGGGCGCCGCCGCCAAATAGAACACCCGCCCGGCAGGCACGGCCAAAAGCGATTTAGGCGGCCCGATGCCCGGCACCAGCGGCACATTGGCCGCAAACCAACCGCGATAAGCCAGATACAACATGGTCGGCGTTTTCATGGTGC
>JBEKZY010000051.1:0-21136 GCA_049509395.1 Thermoguttaceae bacterium
GGATCGTACCGCTTCCATTTTACAACCACAATAATAAGAAAGGACATAAGAAGTGAATCCGCAGCAACTGCTGTATACCAAAACGCACGAATGGGCCGACATCCAGCCCGGCGCCGGCGGCGGAAAAATCGCCACCGTCGGAATCACCGCTTTCGCGCTGGAGGTCTTGACCGATCTGGTCTTTATGTCTTTGCCCGAGGTCGGCCGCAAAGTCCGCGCCGGCGAGCCTTTCGGCGAAATCGAGTCGGTCAAGGCGGTAAGCGATCTGATGAGCCCCGTGGACGGCGAGATTACCGATGTTAACGCCAATCTGGTCGACAATTTGGAAACCCTTGCCAAAGATCCATACCAGGCCGGCTGGCTCGTAAAGATCAAAATCAGCAATGAAGCCGGGCTGGCCAATCTGCTCGACTACGCCGCTTACCAAAAACAATGCCAGGAAGAACAACACTAAAAAAAGGATAAAGGATGAGGGAAAAGGGATGAGGGATGAATTAATCAAGTTCATCATTTATTCCTTTACATTTTTCATTCTGCATTCTGCCTTCATCATTCACTGATATGCCATATATCCCCAATACCTTTGAAGACCAACAGGCGATGCTCGAAGCCATCGGCGCGGCATCGATCAACGATTTGTTCGCCATGGTGCCGGCCGAACTGCGGCTAAACCGCGAACTGTGCCTGCTGCCGGCCCTCGGCGAAATGGAACTGACCGCCCACATGGTCCGGCTTTCCGGACAAAACCTCTCGGCGGCCTGCGTGCCCTGTTTCCTCGGCGGAGGCAGTTACGATCACTTCATCCCGGCCGCGGTCGATGCTATCGCCTCGCGCAGCGAATTCTATACTTCCTACACTCCGTATCAAGCCGAAGCCGCCCAGGGCAACCTGCAAGCGCTTTTCGAATATCAGACGCTTGTCACGCAATTGACCGGCATGGACGTGTCGAACTCCAGCCTGTACGACGGCGGCACTGCTGCGGTCGAAGCGGTCCTCATGGCACTGGACATCACCCGCCGCGGCGGCCGGGTGGTTGTAGCCGAAAGCGTGCATCCCGAGTATCGCCAGATTTTAAAAACTTATCTGGCAAATTTTCCCACCGAGATCGTCACCTTGGAAACCAAGGACGGGACGATCTCGCCCGGCGATCTGGAAGCGGCCGTCAATCCCCAAACCGCCTGCGTGCTGGTGCAGCATCCCAACTTTTTCGGCTGCCTTGAAGACGTGCAAACGCTTGCCGAAATCGCCCACAAGGCCGGGGCCCTGTTTATCGCGGCCGTCGATCCGATCAGTCTCGGGTTGCTCAAGCGGCCGGGCGAGTACGGAGCCGACATCTGTGTGGCCGAGGGGCAATCGCTGGGCAATCCCATGGCATACGGCGGCCCGTATCTGGGCATAATCGCCTGCCGTGAGCAGTTCCTCCGCCGCATGCCCGGCCGATTGATTGGCCAGACCACCGACCGCCGCGGCAAACGATGCTGGGTCCTCACCCTGCAAACCCGCGAACAACACATCCGCCGCGAAAAAGCCACGAGCAATATCTGCACCAATCAAGCCCTGTTCGCCCTTCGCACTGCGGTTTACCTTTCACTGATGGGCCCGCAAGGCATGCGAGACGTCGCCGAACTGTGCCTGCAAAAAGCCAATTACGCCCTTGACCAACTGACCGCCGGCGGCAAATTGTCAAAAGTCTTCGACCGGCCGATTTTCAAGGAATTCGTCGTCCGCGTAAACGACGGACGAATGGAAGATCTCCTGGAAGCCGCAAAAAAACAGTACATCCTCCCCGGCGTGCCGCTGGCACGATGGTACCCACATTTGAACGACTGCCTGCTAGTGGCCGTCACTGAAAAACGCACCAAGGAAGAAATCGATCTGTTGATAAATTATTTGACTTCATAATTACGGAGCTAATATCGTGCCCCGACTTTTAGTTGAAAGATTTACAGAAGATTCAATCAGTCAATTTCGCGCCTCAGCCGTTATACGTAATCAAGATGCATGGGAACTTTATTATCGAGATCGTTTTAGCGCGGCAATTTACCTTTGGGGTTATGCCGTGGAAATGACGCTAAAATCCGCTTGGTTTTCTAACGTGCTAGACTACGCTGACAATTACCATATCGAACCAAAGAATTTATACCAAGCTCGAGATTTGGCTCAAAAACAATATAATACATATTGGAACAATCTCCACGACATTGAGGGCTGGGCAAAATTGATAATTTCGCATAGAATGGCAATAGGCAGGGCATATATAAATCAAAATTTCAGCCTTCAAGTTGTAATGCAAAGTCAGAACATATATTCCCGTTGGCGAGAAATCCTACGATATAAAAAAAATCGCGCATATCATTTTGAGGCAATAATTATAGCTGAATCTACTGGATGGTTTCTTTCAAATTCCGCCGTTTTGTAAATTTATATCATAAGGTATTTATCATGCCACTAACAACTAAATCGGAAAATGCGACAAATCCTTCGGATTATCAACAATTACTTCAGGATTTGAAAAAAGAATGGAGGAATCCTAAGGAATCGGGACTTCCGATCATCATCCAAGAAATAACGTTTACTACAAAATCCGTGCGTCTATATGTTATTTGGGATCGGTGGTTAAACTTACCCAGAGATATTCGCACTCAGATGATTGAAGAAGCCTATAGGGAGATCCATATAGATTCCCAATCTAAAATAACCTTAATCATCGGATATGATGTTGAAGAAGCCATTAACGTCGGATTACTCCCTTACAAGATTGAATGTCGATTAAAAAGCAGCGAAAAGGAAACTTATGAAAAATGTCGACAAGCATTGCTTCAGTTCGGCGCATGGCAGCGGAGAGGGCAACTTGAGTTACGATTTGCTGATGAAAAAAACGCACGTAAAGTTTATGTCGACCTTCAACAACAATGCCAAGGGCCTTTTTGGACATTTGTAATCGAAGTCAATGTGGAAGACAGACTAAACCTTGAGCAATCTGTGTCTGGCAGCTTAATTACCCAGCCATAATGATTCTATTTAGAAGTGTAATGCGAAACGCCAAAGCTACCCAATTGCTATTCGAGATGTCGAAACCCGGCCTGCGGGCGGTCAGACTGCCGAAATGTGACGTGCCGGAACAGCCCTTGGAAAAAATGCTGCCCGCCGGGGCGATTTCTGCCTCGGCGCCTCCGCTGCCGGAGCTTTCCGAAATCGACGTCATCCGGCACTTCACCAATTTATCGACTTACAACATGTCGGTCGATACGCACTTCTATCCGCTGGGCTCGTGCACGATGAAGTACAATCCCAAGCGGAACGAGCGGCTCTCAAGCATGCCGGGCATGGTCGATCTGCACCCGTATCAGCCGGAATCGACCGTGCAAGGGCTTTTGTTCCTCTTGCACCAGTGCCAGCACATGCTGGCCGAGATCGCCGGATTGCCGGCCGTTTCTCTGCAACCGGCGGCAGGCGCCCACGGCGAAATGACGGCCCTTTTGGTGGCGGCGGCTTATTTTCGCGACATCGGCGAAAAACGCACTACCGTGCTTATTCCCGACGCCGCCCACGGAACTAATCCCGCCAGCGCGGCCATGGCGAATTTCAATGTTCTGCCGGTAAAAAGCAACCCGGCAGGCCTGGTCGATCTCGATGATCTGGCCGCCAAACTGGACGACAAGACCGCCGTGTTCATGATCACCAATCCGAACACGCTGGGACTATTCGACGGGCAGATCGCGCGGATCGCCAAAATGGTTCATGACGTAGGCGGGCTGGTGTATCTCGACGGCGCGAATATGAACGCCATTTTGGGCATCACCCGGCCCGGCGATTTCGGCGCGGATCTGATGCACTATAATCCGCATAAAACATTCAGCGGCCCGCACGGCGGCGGCGGACCGGGCGCGGGTCCCATCGCCGTTAGTGAAAAACTCAGGCCCTATCTGCCCGTACCCATCGTGGTCAAGGACGGCAACGGCTACCATCTCGATTACAACCGCCCAAAATCCATCGGCCAGGTGCGAAGTTTCTTCGGCAGCGTGGGCGTTTTGGTCCGCATGTACTGCTATATCCGCACGCACGGACCGGACGGGCTGCGGCGCGTGGCCGAAAACGCCGTCCTAAATGCCAACTATCTGCTGGCGAAGATCAAGCATTTCCTGCCCGTGCCCAATGGCGAGCGATGTATGCACGAGTTCGTGGCCACGGCAGCGAAACTCAAGGCCGATCGCCACATCAGCGCATTGGACATCGGCAAGCGCTTGTTGGATTACGGTTTCCATGCCCCGACGATATACTTCCCACTGATTGTCCGCGAAGCGCTGATGATCGAACCGACTGAGACCGAGAGCCGGGCAACGCTGGACGCCTTTGTCGAAGCCCTGTTTCATATTACCGAGGAGCCGTACGATCTGCTGCACGCAGCCCCGCATGCCACGCCGGTCAGCCGACCCGACGAAGTCTTGGCCGCCCGCAATCCGGTTTTAAAGTGGAATGCATAGAGTGGAGAGTGGGCAGTGGACAGTGAATCATGCGAAACCGCTAGAGGTTTAATCAGGCATTTAGGATTCATAATTAAGTATTGTCAGATTCATCCTTCATCATTCATCCTTATCATGTTCTGCCGATTATTCATTGATCCGCCGGCTTCGGGTGCGTGGAACATGGCAATGGATGAAACTTTGCTGGAATCGGCGGCCGACGGCGGGGGATTTTCGCTGCGATTCTATCGCTGGCTGCTGCCGACCCTCTCGCTGGGGTACTTCCAGCAATACGACGACCGTTGGCAGCACGCAGCCAGCCGGAATTGCCCCGCGGTGCGCCGTGCAACCGGCGGAGGGGCCATCTTGCACGACCGCGAAATCACATACTGTTTCACGGTTCCGCCCGGCCATCGTTTGGCTTTAAAACATATTACACTTTACAAATCCATGCACGCTGCGCTGATCGAAGCGTTGGCCGGCTACGGAATAAATGCTTCGCTCTGCCGTGGCGAAGGCCGGCAGCGGGATCGAAATGAGCCTTTTCTTTGTTTCCAGCGGCGATCACCGGGGGATGTACTGCTTTCCACGGTGAAGATCGCCGGCAGCGC
The DNA here is from genome assembly GCA_049509395.1 of Thermoguttaceae bacterium. GTDB lineage: Bacteria > Planctomycetota > Planctomycetia > Pirellulales > Thermoguttaceae > JBEKIK01. Next base: position 5,075 of record JBEKZY010000051.1, read on the forward strand.
CCAGCGCCGCCGCCGCGGCGCGGTCTTGCAGCATGGCAGCCTGCTTTTGGCCCGTTCTCCCGCCGCTCCCGAATTGCCCGGACTCGCCGAAGCAGCGGCAATCGCCCCATCTTTCGATCAATTGGTGCAAACCTGTATCTCGAAGCTGGCCGAGGCATTTTCGATGCAATTACAACCGGGAATACTGAGCGATTCCGAGCAAGGCCGGGCCGAAGACTTAGCTCGGGAAAAATACGATTCAACCGATTGGACGCGCAGTCGTGGAGGCAAAATGCACGCGGAAAAAAGCGGGCATATTACAATCCTTCCCCCCTTATAGAGCATGACCAAGCCGCCGTTTACCCACAATGAGGTAAAAGTATTTTGACTCTTTCTCAATAACTTGTTACCATCAAGGTTCAGGTAAGTATCGAAATTCCCCGGACCTTTGCGGAATGGACTATGGAAATGTATGCGGAGAATTCGATGCAATTACTGTAACTTGGTCTTTTCTTTGATCCTGGTTTCAGTTTTAATCGTAGTGCGGCAGTTGCGTTTTCGGCAGGTGAAGGTAAGGCAATGGAAGTCAAACTAGTAGTGATCGGCGGAAAAAATCAGGGCCGCGAAATCCCTGTCACCGAGCCCGAGTTCATCATCGGACGCAGCGAAAATTGCCATTTGCGGCCTGCCAGTGACCGCGTCAGCCGCAAGCATTGTGCGATCCGTCTGCAAGAAGGCCGGGTCACGGTCGTGGACTTCAAAAGCACCAACCACACATTTGTCAACGGCGAACAAGTCACGAGCGAACGCGAACTGAAAAACGGCGACCGGCTCAAGGTAGGGGTCCTGGAATTTGAAGTTCAATTAGTCGTCAGCGTAGGCGGAAAAATCAAACCCAAGGTGCACACGATTCAAGAGGCCGCCGCACGAACGGTGCAAACAACCTCGTCCAAAGAGGATGACCTCGATATTACCCGTTGGCTGGAAGACGGTGAACAAGAACCACCTGATCCGCCCCCTTCACCCGAAGCCTTGTCTATCAGAGATACACATACCACAGGGCATAAAATGTCCGATACAACGACCATTCACCTGGTTCCTAAAAAGGCCGAAGAGGGTCCGAAAAAAGAGGAAAAGAAAACCCCAAAACCGCCCAGCCGATTCGAACGCCCGAAAAAACCGCTAGCTGTAGACAGTCGGGACGCGGCCAATGACACGCTGAAGCATTTTTTCAATCGTAAAAAATCCTAATTCGCAAGCGATTTCCAGAGAATCCCGCCGTGAGAGCTCCCCAGGAACCCAAAAAATCGGCCGCCTTGCTGGGCCTGGCCTTCGATAATAACGACGGGCAAACCCGGGTTACGCGGGGAAAAAACTTCCTCCTCTGGGGCGGAAGTAATGCTTCCCATTGCTTTATGCGGGAAACCGCCCTTAAAATCAACGAATGTCTCGATCGACGCGGTAAACGCCTGGAAGACGTCTCTTTGCCCGAACTCCGCGACATCTGCCGCGATATTACCGACTCCGTCGGCCGGCCGCCCAACGGGTAATATCAGTTCTACCGATTCTACCGGCAAGTGTTGAAAGCTTTACCAGTTGCGCGATCGTAAAATCTGCGTATCTGCTAATATTTGTGCAATACAGAAACATTCCTACAACACCCCATTTTTCCTAAATGCTGGACTTTTCCCGCCTGTTTTTTCGATGACTTTTGGCAACGTTGATGTATTCTTTCTCGTTGAATTGTCATCAATTATTATTTAGCCCCTTGTGAACACACCGGGGGTTAAACTGTGGAGGCCAGCCGTGGCAAAGAGCAAAAAAACAGCCGTAACAACATCCAAGACCAAAAAGGCGGGGACCGAGAAAAAAGCAGCCAAGCCTCATGAGGATCATGGCCAGATCAAGAACCAATATAAAACCGTCAGTATAAACCGCCGCATCAGCCAGCAACAGGATCGCCGTAGCGGCGCTGACCGCCGACAGAAAGAAATCCCGGTCGCCGTGGAACATCGCATATGCGAGCGCCGGGCGAAAGTAAGCCGGCGTCGGCAAATCGATCCGACCACTTGCGAGCGCGACTATACCATCGCGGAAATCGAGTTCATGAACGCCATCGAAGAGTACAAGCGAACCAGCGGACGGATGTTTCCCACCTGCAGCGAGGTATTGGAGGTTTTGCAAAAACTGGGTTATGAAAAGCGCGAGGCCCTAATTCCTCCCGCCCCAATTCCGCCGCCTATTTTAGAACCCACGCTTGTTCCCGATATCACCCCGCCCCTGACAGTGTTTTAAAGTCCACGGCATCATTGGGGCAGACATTCTTGTATGCCCGAAAAAGGGCCGGACATTCTAGTCCTTGTTCAATTTGCAATTTGAAATTTGCAATTGCCAATTTGCAATAAATACATGCATAAATTGCCCTCCAGTCTCATCAGAAAGACTCTTCCTCTTTGGTCGGCCCTGATCCAATATCCGCTAGCTATGCTAGCTTACGGCTTTTTTGCGTCATTTCCATCTTGCAACCCGCCGGCCGGATGGTTATCCTTCCACTTCCTGTTACTGCGGACCGGCGCATTTTGCGCGCCGCTTTAATCTTTTCAAAACCGAATCTTATTGACGTTTGCACGGTGAATGAACCGAGGCCGTCCAACGGACGGCCGGAAAATGGGGTAAAAAAGTTTTCTGGCCAAATCATTATCCATGCATAAGCCAATAAGCCAACGCGAGGCGCCTACGACATGAGCAAATCGCATTTGCCTGCCGCCGCATTGATTGTTTTCGCCGGATGGTCGCTGTTTGTCACCGGATGCGGAGGCATTACGGCCTCGGGACGAAACGCCGAGGGTGTAAAGCTTTTCCAGCAATCGCAATACGACCAGGCCCTGCGCGAATTCCAGGAGGCGTCATACGCCGATGCCGGCAACGCCGACGCTTATTACAATCTGGCCGCCACGTATCATCGGCTGGGAAAGATGAATAATAATGCCCAGGGCGATCTGCAAAAGGCCGAAACCTATTATAATCTTTGTTTGGACCGCAACAACAACCACGCCGATTGCTACCGCGGCCTGGCCGTTTTGCTGGCCGAAGAGGGTCGCACGCAAGAGTCCTTCCGCCTCATCGAAGGTTGGGTGAGCCAGCAGCCCACCTCCGCCGACGCCAGAATCGAATTGGCCCGACTGAACGAGGAATTCGGCGACCGCAACTCGGCAAAAGAACACCTGGTCGAAGCCCTCACCATCCAGCCCGACAATCCCCGGGCACTGGCTGCCTTGGGAAAGATTCGCGAAGACTCGGGCGACCCGGCCCAGGCCCTGGCCAATTATCAGCGCTCGTTCTGGTACGACAACCATCAACCGCAGGTGGCCTCCCGCATCTCCGCCTTGCAAGCCTCGACAAATCCGTCCATTGTTTCCACCGCCCCGCCATACGTCCCCGCCGCTCCTTATGTTCCCGCCGCCCCGGGCGTTCCGCCCGCGTCCGATCAAAGTCAAATGGTCAACCGCGACCCCGCTCCGCTGCGATAGGGTGCGTGAAACGCACCAATCTTCGCGTAGGGTGCATGAAATGCACCTACTCTAAGATAGCAGTATGCTCGTGTGCCACTGCTGGCTTGTCCAGCAGTGCCGTATAGGATAGCTTGTAGGGCGCATGAAATGCACCGATATCAGGCAATTATTTAAACAATGGTGCGTTTCACGCACCCTACGATCTAATTTATCGCGCGAGTTGGGGAACAATTCGCAGTTTTTCCACGGTTTACGCCGGTTTGTTCACTATTTTTGTCTTTCAGCAAGGTAATTTTTTGGGGTCAAAATTGCATTTTTTCCACGTTCTGGGATAGGTTATCCTGATATTTCAATTTCTTTTCGCCCCACAAAAAAACAACAATGCTACGGAGCAAAGAGCGTAGCAGATCGCCGCGCGGATTTCCAGAGCAAGAATTGGCCACCCTCCGCAAGGCGAAAGGATGAGTGATATTAGGATGATGGATCATGGCGCTTGGTTGCATAAAGCATACTGATTTCAGGGAATGATTCAAGAAAACGTACTTTTCACGGACCATATGGATCCCCCTTGAATTCCTGGTGCGCCTCTGATATGCTCGGATAGAGTTAGGATGTCAATCATGAAAGAGAATATAGACATTTCTCAAGTCATTGAATCTCTGCGGCAGCAACTCCAGCTACTTAGGCAGCGGTACCAGGTCGAATCCTTGAGCGTTTTCGGCTCATACGTCCGCCACGAACAGCGCCCGGACAGCGACTTAGACGTACTCGTGACGTTTCGTGAGCCGCCCTCGCTCCTGAAGTTCATCGAATTGGAAAATTATCTATCGGATAACATAGGCGTTAAGATAGATCTTGTAATGAAAGACTCGCTGAAACCGCGCATCGGCCGACAAATTCTCAGCGAGGCGGTGACGATATGACTTCAAATCGCAACTATCTCGATTACCTGGAAGGAATCGCGATAAAATAAAACATGCTCTATTGTGTTTCCTTCTCCATAAGCTTGGACATAGTTGGCCGTGAGCGTAATTTCAGTCGGCCTATCAACCGTAGGGTATGGCGATACGCTAAGTGAACCGATGGTCGGGGGGGAAATACTGAGCAACTGCCTCTGCTCCAGGCATTCGTATCGCAAACCTCGCGTATGAATTGCTCTGCGGAAATTTTTCTTTTTATCGGATCGATGAAAATAACGATTGATTGTTTCCTGTATGCGTTTGCGCATGGATTTGCTCCCTTTGTAATAATGTGTCTAGACGGATAGTATTTGACACAAAGAATTTCCCCGGTAAGTTGAATTGGATCTGCTATGATTTATGTGTGGCAGATTTTAAAGAATCATTTCATCCGATATTTTCCCCGAAAAACGATAAATATAATTGCTGCTGAAAAAAGAAGAACCATGCTGCTTGGCTCAGGTACATAAGCCACGCGGAAACCATTTTCATATCCTGCCCCCCCCCTGGCAATAGGATATGATCGAAATGATGCGGCCAAAAAGACATCTACGCTATCGAATGCCCCGCCCCGCCACGATGTCTCGTTCCATTCCCATACATTACCACCTTGATCGAAAGTGCCGTATGGACTTTCCGAGTTTACAAACGCGCCCACCGGAGTTCTATAATACGGGCCGCCAATAGTTAATCCTCCATTCTGTGTGAAGAAATTCGCATTATTGCCCGGATCGGGGGTGGTCAAGATGTTGCTAGGCAAATCATTGGTACCTGTCGGATAGAGCCAATAATTACCTGTCACGCCGTCATTCTTATGGTAAGCTGCCTTGTACCATTCATTCTCGTTGGGAATCACCCAGGTGGCAGTTGATTTGCGAGTTATGGCCATCAGGGCTTCATCGCCTCTTGCTCCATTGAGGTAATATGACCCGTCCTCGGTCGTCGTGTTATCTTCAACACCTGTATTCGGCTGGCCGTTGGCCAGCCAATTGCAGAACCTCGCCGCGGAACCCCATGAGACATAATTAACCGGACGATTTGCCCAATCAGCGGCTACGCTATAAGTGTAGTTGCCCTGCGGGCCGCTGCGTTGGATATTGCAACCACGCCATGCATCAGAAGTATTACCCATTCCAATACTGTCTAGGCTGTATGGATCTGCCGTCCTGGCCACGGCATTGAGGAACGCCGTGTACTGTCCGGCGGTAATCTCAAACTTGCCGATTTGATATGTATAGTCCACCTCGCCATAACCGGTCGTCCCGTCGTTCATTACCACCGTATCCGGCGCATTGCCCGGGTTGCCCACAGTTACCATGTCGATTGTTATCGCTTGTGCGGGAACTACCACAAGCAGCAATAAACTTAAAATATTTACGGCTGATAAGAACTTTCTCATTTTGAGATCTCCTGATAAAGAACGTTTTTGTATTAACTTTCCATCTTGGAAAGGGATTTTTCTTGATGTATAATACGGATTGCCTCCATAAGCTTTATTTGCGGAACAAGCAAACGGGGATTCAACAAAATCGCCCGCACGCGTGCCACTGGCTAAGCCAGTGCCACCCGCCGGCTGATGGAGAAAAATCTCCAGATTATCCCGCACCCAGAAAAACCGTATGTTTTTCAGACCGGGATATTAACGCTGCCTCTTAATAATTAAGAAGGTTAAACAGTCCCTGCAGCTAAATTGCCGCCACTATCAATTTTGGAAAATGTTACTTTACCCCCTCACATATGAGGGCATTATAGCATACCCTAAGTTTACTTACAACAAAATGGGAACATGAATTGGGTGAAAAAGGGGAAAGGCGCATATATTCCTGAACTTGGTGTCTTTAGATCGAATATTTACAATCCAAGCAGGCATTTTGCATAAATTGCCGTATTTCGTCCTTTCGCTGTTTCGTGGTTTTGCGGTTAAGAACACTCATTCAACCTGATTCATCTGCGAGGACGACGCAGTTTGGCCGACTTGAGCGGCGGTAGATCGGTTTGCACCCGCTTGGCGTTACCGACCAGATTATCTAAATCGGTGGAGGGTTGTTGGGTCTCGATTGCCCGACGATGTTCGTCGTACTTCAAAAACTCCCCGCGGGCATGTTCCTCGGCCAGTTCGTGCGATACCTTGCCGGCATGGGTGAGGATGTTCCGCTCGTTGAATTGCAGGAAGGCATCGAGCTTGGCAATCCAATCGGTCATGTGCATGGGACGCTTGCGTTGGGCTTGATCTTCGGCATAATCGAGACACATCGACACGATGCGATTCAACTCGGCAATCTCCCGTTCAGTGAGATAATTTTTGGCGACCGTTACATCGGTCTTTCTGATTGCGCCCTGCGGGGCGTTCTTCCAAGTCGTCAGTCCCATGTTGGGCTTGTTCGCATCGGCCCACTGGTGAATGATTTCGGCAGCCGTATGACCATGAATCGCCCAGTGCAGCTTGTTCTGCACTGTCTTGAAAAATATCTGTGTGATTTCGGCGTTGGGATCGTAATCGATGCTGGTGGCGTATATGTCCGTGATCTTCTGGTAAAACAACCGCTCGGAAGCGCGGATGTCGCGGATGCGGGCGAGCAGTTCATCGAAATAGTCCTGCCCGATGGTTCGTCCAGCCTTGATGCGTTCGTCATCGAGCACGAAACCTTTGACCAGAAGTTCGCGCAACTGGGCAGTAGCCCACTGGCGGAATTGGGTGCCGCGAGGCGAGCGAACGCGATAGCCCACCGCGAGAATCATGTCGAGGTTGTAGTGAACTACAGATCGCTTGACCGACCGCTCCCCCTCGACTTGAACTATTAAGTAATCCTTAATAGTTGCCTCTTGCTCTAACTCCTTTTCCTCCAAGATATTACGGATATGTATGTTGATATTGGGCACACTGGTTTGGAATAATTCAGCCATGCCGGCCTGGGTGAGCCAGACAGTTTGGCCGTCGAGCCGCACTTGGAGGTTGAGCGACCCATCGCGATAGATGAGCATCTGTCCGCCCGACTGGAGCGGCGCCGGAAGATTAGCACCGTTGCCCTTTCCCTTGTTTTTCCCGGCAGCACGTTTGTTTGCCATACCCCGTTATCCTTAGTGAGACAGATATGATCCGATTGGAGCCAATTCCCGAGACCTCGAATATAGCCCCTCTTTTGCAGTTTGCTAGACGTTCTAAATGAAGCAGATAGGAAAAAGGAACACACGCATATAATGCTAAACTTGGCAAATTCATATCGAATATTAACAATCCAAGAGGGCATTTTGCATAAATTGCCGCATTTCGTCCTTTCGCTGTTTCGTGTTTTCGCGGTTAAGAAGAGTTGTGTAAAGAGGAAAAAAGGGGAAGGGGGAAAAGGGAAATAAAAAGCAAGGGGTTTTTTAGTTGAAATTAGGCCAGGTGTTTTGATAGAATCTGCCCTGCGAAAACATAGTCAACGTCAAAACAAAACATCACCAACAGCACACGGAGTGTGCCTGCTACATTCTGCAACCCTTTCAGGGTTGATGTAGTGATTATGAATTCCATCCCAGGGTAGCCGCTGCGCGGCAACCCTATGCTACCGTATGCAATCCCTTCGGGATAAAAATTACCGATTACGCTACGATATCACGGCGACGATTATCAATCACGCCACTATGTCGCGGCGACGATTTAGATAATCCCAGACTACGTAGCGCTCCAGGTCGCGGCCGGCGGTGAAGAAGACTTTGCCGGAGGTCAGTTCGGCAAGGCGGTAGGCGAAGTGCACGTCTTCGCTCGATTGCATCCAGGTGGGCAGGAGGAAGATGTTGATGGCGATGCCCTCGCGCCGGCAAAGCCGGCCTTCGCGCATGGTCGATTCCTCGGTACGCGGGTCGGGCGGATAGAGCAGGTAAAGATATTTTCCCTCGAAATGGGCCGTGGGCAGGCCGTCGGTGATCAGTATCACGCGGCGGTTGGGCGTGTCCTGGGCGGCCAGCATCTGCCGGGCGAGTTGCAGACCGTGTTGAATGTTGGTGAAGTGCTGCGGCAAAAGCATTTCGCTCACGTTCGGATCGCTCATGTCGGTCCTGAGGCGGACCACCGGATTGCCGATGCTGACCGGTTTGGGCATGAGCTTGACGATCTCGCCCGGATGCCGCGGCTTGGCAATGGTGAACACCTCGATGAATTGCAGAAAATCGCCGGGATATTCGCGGCGGATGAGGCCGTCGAGGGCCAGGCCCATGCGCTTGACGTTGATGTACAGGCCGTTGTAACGCATCGATCCGCTCATGTCGAGCAGTACAACGGTTGCGCATTTGGGCGAGTTGCGGGTGCGGTGGATTACGATATCGTCGGGCTTTAGCCGGATGGGCAAGCCGGGGCGGGCACCATGCTCAGCATGGTCACGAATCAGGGCATTGATCATCGAGCCGGGGATGTCCATGTTGGTGAGCGAGTCGCCGAACTCGTATGGTTTTGTGCGTTCCAGTTCGACCGCGCCTTCGCCCGATATGGGTCCTTGATGCCGGCCCGTGCGCGAGGCCTCGAGATTGCTGAAGATGCGATCCAAGAGTCGTCCCTGGAACAGCCGGTAAGCCTTGGGCGTAAGGTTATAACCCTGGTCGCTTTTTTCCAGGCCCTGCCGTTCGGCCAGGTCGCGCAGATACTCTTCGATTTGCCGGGCGAACTGGTTGAGCTTTTCCATATCGCCAGGCTCGGCGAATTCGGAAAGTGCCTCCAGGTCGATCACGCCGATTTGTGCGTTTTTGGCGGCTTCTTCGAGTTGCTCCAACAAGCGGTCGATTTCTTCCAGTTCGCGCTTGATTTCCAAGGCCTGGGGAATGGTCATCTGGACGCGGCCGGTGAACTGATATTTGCCGGCCAGGATGTCGATCTGATATTTATCGCCCAGGCGGTCGATCAGGTGCACCAGTTGCCGGGCGAAATCGCCGCGCTGCCGATCGGCTTGATACCAGATCCGCTCGAGGTCGTACAATTGTTCTTCTTTAAGGGCTTGGAGGAAAGGGCCTCGTAGTTTTGGAGGCGGCTGTATTTTTTGGCCGAATTCGGAATACCGCCTGGCTGCCGCCTGCTGGACGCGCTCGGTTTCGTAAGTCTCCAGAATCTTTTTCTTGCGCTGGCGGAGCAATTCCATGAGCGCTTCGAGGCTGGGGCCGAGACCGGCGATTTGGCTGGGATCGAGGCGAACGGCCCGGGCCAGTTCTTCATCGCTGAGTTCGCGCAAGTCGCCGTAGGCCAGCATGTGCTCGAAGGCCCCGGAAAGCACGTCGGGCTGCGGGGCAAGCGGGCTGGGCAAATTCCGGGGATCGTACTTTTGGTACGTGTGAATGATGCCGCCGGGATGATGCTGCGATTCCATGATATTTTATTGCAAATTGAAAAATGCAAATTGCAAATTGCAAATTGAACAATCACAACGACCTGTGTGATTTGTCATATTTTTCGTTCTTGATACGGTTAACTGAGAACTGATTACTGAAAACTGGTAACTATCGACCATCAACCACCTTCTATCTACCACGAATTTTGTCTACGTAATTTCATAAACTATTCGCCCGTGGCGTTGGGCGCGGGAAATCTGCTCGGTGGCGTAAAGACCGGCGAGTACGAACTCGACACACGAGGCGCGGACGGCCGGATCGCTGGAGGCGTTCACCTCGAAGGCCTTTTCCCAGGCGGGCGGCATGCGCTTTAGGCGCTCGGCATAAAGGCTGGAAGGCAGCATATCGCCGACTTCGATTTTCACGCCCTTGGAAAATATCTCGGCGATCTCGGCCAGGCCGTGGCGGTCGACGTATTCGCCGAACACGTCGCGAATGGCCTCGGCCTGGATAGCGTCGAGAACCTGGCGTTCGGTCATCTGGTGGCTGCTCATCAGGTCGAGTTCCAATTTGCCCAGCGATGATGAATAAAGATGGCCCAGGTCGCTGATGCGAGGCACGGCCGGGCGCTCGCCCAGCACGGCTGCGCGTTGCCGGGCGCTGGCCACCATGGTGCGGTAATTGGCGATGCTGAACCGGGCGCTGACGCCCGACTGCTGATCGATGTATTTGCTTTGCCGGGCGGCGACGCTCATCTGCTCGATGATTTCGCGCATGAAATAGGGCACGAAGACGGGAAAATCGCCGTCTAGTTCGACTTTTGCCTCCTGCTCCATGATCTCGATTCCCAACTGGCGGGTAAGCGGATAATGCGTGTGGATTACCGTGCCAATGCGGTCTTTCAATTGCGGAATGACCTTGCCGCTGCGGTTGAAGGTGGCCGGGTTGGCCGAGAACAGGATCAACACGTCGATGTCGAAGCGGATGGGGTAGCCGCGGATTTGCACGTCGCGCTCTTCGAGGATGTTGAACAGGCCAACTTGCACGAGTTCGTCCAGTTCTGGTAATTCGTTGACGGCGAACAGGCCGCGATGCATGCGAGGTATCAGGCCGAAATGCAAGGCCTCCTCGGCCGACATGCTCACGCCGCCTGCCAGCTTCGCCGGGTCGATCTCGCCGATCACGTCGGCGAACTTCGTGCCCGGGGCCAAGCGCTCGGCATAGCGCTGGTCGCGCGGCCACCAGGCGATGGGGACATGGTCTTCGGGCGTGTTTTGAAGCAAATTTCGGCCTTGGGCGGTGATGGGTTTATACGGGTCTTCGTGGACCGGGCAGCCGGGAATGTCGAGATACGGTAGTTCTTCATCTAAAAAACGAACCAAGAGTCGCATCAGCCGGCTTTTGGCCTGGCCCTTTTCGCCGAGAAAGAGCAAATCATGCTGGGCGATCAAACCAAGGTTGATCTCGGGAATGACGGTGCCGTCGTAGCCGATGATGCCGGGAAAAAGCCCTTCGCCTCGGCTGAGCATGCGCATGAAATTATCGTATATCTCCCGCTTGACCGGCTTGGAAACCCAACCGGATTGGCGAAGCCCGGCGAGCGTGGCCGGTTTTACGGCAGTGGCGGCAATGGCAGACATGATTTAGGCTTCTTGATTTCCCGCGGATACGCTTCTCGATTATCGACGGGACGCAGAAGAAATAAACCTTAATGTGTTCTGCGCCCATGGCATATATATTGTATCCGAGAATCGATGCGGGAAAAGAATAAACCTATTGGACCCTATCCGGGCGTAAAAAATCTATCTCCAGGTTAAAAAGCCTGGGGGCATAGTCCCCCGCCGCGAAACAAATGGCATACTGCGTATGCCTGCTACATTGGGGGTTGAACATCTTATTGCCCGCTTAGGGCTTCGCCGATGCTGTCGCCGGCGGCCATAGTGCAAAGTGCGCGGAAAAATTGATCATCCAGATCCTGGCTTACAAAGCGGACAGAGCCGTCGGCCGATGCAAAATTCGTCCCTGAGGGATGGCGGCTGGAAAAATTGTGAAGGTCGTCTTGTCGCGTGTTGGGCGTATAAAGGCCGGTGCCCAGGACCATGCCCGGGCCGCAACGATCGTTCGCCGGAGAGCCTACCCAGGTGGATAAACCCAGGTCCATTCCAGGTTGCCATTGCGGTGTAATGACTAAACTGCGTTCGCCGACGGCAAAGGTGTGGCTGGTTCCGTCTCTGATGTCTTTATAGGTAACGGCGCTGTTGTGGTAGAAAACGCCGTCGCTTACGCATTGCTGCCCGACGGGCATGGATTCGACCTCGTGTACATTTTGCGTGCCGAATACGCCCACATAATTCCCCACAGCCATTTCGATCTGCGCGGGATCGTCCGGATCAATGCAGGTTTGTTGGTTTATGTCGGAAGGGCAACGGAATTCGGCAATCTGCGTGAGCCGGGCGGTTTGATTGGCCGGATCGGAAAGGGACAGGTTATAGTGAATCCCATTTTTCGCGATGGTGTTTAATTCCATGAACGGCAAAATTCTGGAGGCCCAACCCCAACCGGGTTCGCCTAGCGCATAAGGCAGATGGGTTTGCGGATCGTAGGCGGTCCAACCCGGCGGCAATTTATTGTTGGTATTGTAATACAAATTCAGGGCCAGACCGATTTGTTTAAGATTATTGCAGCAAGACATGCGTCGGGCCGATTCCCGGGCCGCTTGAATGGCCGGCAACAAGAGCGCTATCAGAATGCCGATGACGGCGATCACCACCAACAATTCGACTAGTGTAAACGCATGGCGTCGGAACATATCATAATCCTCCGATTAGAAGTCTCAAAAGTCCCCTCTCCGGGCACCGACCGAAGGTTGGTCGGGAGAGGGCTAGGGTGAGGGCAAACATTGAAAGAATGTCGCATCACGATGATGGACAACTAGACATGCAACATTTCGCGGGGAGGAGCGCGAGTGTGATAAGAGTAGACAAACCGGCTTTCCAGAAGCGGAGAACAAACCGCCAGGCGCTCGACGATGGGCAGGCAATCGCAGGCCGCGTACTGCGTCGATAGGCAAGATTTGGCCAGCGATAAAAACATGCACACCGGACAATCGGCGGCATCTTTTATTTTACATGAATTTGTATCCGAATGCGTGACGGCGGGGAAATGACGGTCGCAACAACCGTCAAGGTCGGTGGCCGATGGGGAAGATACAATGCAATCGAAATGGCAGGCGCATGAATGGCCCATCCCGGGCAAGAAGTGCAAACCCTCGCCCATAATCGCAATAAATGCGAATAGGGCTGTGAAAGCACAAACAAAACCGGTCCGGGCTGTTTTCAACTTCATGCCTATAATAATATCCGATTACCAGTTCTTCAGGCAAGAGAATATTATGTTTCCCCCCATTATAGCTAATTGTGGGATTATTCATTTAACCGTAAAATGAATGTGTCGGGAATATAGATTCAATGCTTAAATGGTTCAGAAAAAATTAGGATCAGGTTAAATACCGGCAAATTGGCAAAGTCTACCCCTTGTTTCCATGCCGGAGCGTGGGAACAAGACAAAATGGGCAAGATGTCCGTGCCACCCATATGCGAAAAAGCACGGGCAAGATGTCCGTTCGCCCACACGGGCAAGATGCCCATGCCATCGGTTAATCAGGTTTCTTTCCACTAGGAGGATTGGATTCTTTTTATGAGCGACTTGCACGAAGAATGCGGCGTGGCCGCGATATATCACCTGACCGGGCTGGGCAAAAGTCCGTTGTGTCCCGAGCAAGGGCCGGAAGAGATTTCCCGCTTGATGCCCCGCATGCTTTTGGATATTCAAAATCGCGGGCAACTTGCCGCCGGGATCACCACGTATAATTCACACCGAAAGCAGATTATCGATACTTTTAAAGACGTGGGAAGCGTGAACGAGGTCTTTCGCCTCAGTCACCGCAGCAAGTACGAATCGATCATGCGGGAGTATAGCGGCCGGGCGGCGATCGGGCACGTGCGCTACGCCACCTGCGGCACCGACGACCGCAGTTACGCCCAGCCTTTTGAACGTCACCACATCAAAAAACACAAATGGTTCAGTTTCGCCTTCAACGGACAGTTGGCCAATTACATGGAACTGCGCGAGGAGTTGCTCGATAACGAGGACAATCACCTTGCCCGCGAAACCGACACAGAGATATTCATGCACCAGATTTGCGCGGCATTGTCGACCGACAACCGCACGCCGCTTATAAACGTATGCCGGCATTTCGCGCGGAAATTCGACGGCGCATACAGCATCGTCTTTCTCGATGCCTTGGGCGACATGATGGCGGCGCGGGATCCGCTGGGCATCAAGCCGCTGTGCTACGCGGTGGACGGACCGCTGTTTGCCGCGGCCAGTGAAAGCGTGGCCTTGCTCAATTTGGGCATCACGCCGGAGAAGATCAAACCGGTTCCGCCGGGACACGCCGTGATCATTACCGACGGCGAATTGGAAATCCTGCCCTTCGCAACCAGCGGGGCCCACGCGCATTGCTTTTTCGAGTGGATTTACTTTGCCAACGTAGCCAGCACGCTTGACGAGCGGAGCGTGTATCTGTCGCGCAAGGCATTGGGCGAGGAGTTGGCCCGGCTGGAAACGATGCCCATCGATTCCGATACGGTGGTCGTGCCCGTGCCCGACACCTCCAAGGCGGCGGCCGACGCCATGGCCTACGCCTTGAAAATCCCCTGCGTGGAAGGCCTGATCCGCAATCGGTACAGCGGGCGGACGTTCATCGAAGGCAACATGGACCGCAAGCGCAAGGCCGAGACGAAATACACGCCGCTGCGCGAAGTTCTGGAAGGCAAACGGGTGATTCTGGTGGAGGATTCGATAGTCCGGGCCACAACTTTGCGCGTGCTTTTGCGGCGGATCAGACAATTGGGGCGGCCCAAAGAAATTCACGTCCGCGTGGCCTGCCCGCCCATTATCGCGCCGTGTTTTTACGGCATCGACATGTCGACTGTGAGCGAACTCTTCGCCCCGAACTTTCTCAAAGGCGAGCCGATCGCGCACCAACACGAGGCCGAAATGGCGGCCCAATTAGGGGCCGATTCGCTCCGCTATCTGCCCGTGGAAGCTATCGCCCGGGCCATCGGCATGGACGCCGACCATCTCTGCCGCGCATGCATCACCGGCCAATATCCGACCCCCTGCGGCCAGCACCTGGCCCAAGTGGCCCTCGATAATTACCGCAACAACGTGGCGGGACGGACGTATGAAACGGCAACGCAAGCGGCACGTTAAGGGGAAATATTTTCGATAAAAATTAGAATGTTTCCTTTATTTCCCAAACTCGGTCAGACCTTTACAACATCACTGCTGGACAAGCCAGCAGTAGCACCCATGCTTGGAGTTGATATCGTATGGCTTGCTTGTCCGAGGCTAAGTTCCGCCTTGGCTTGTATATTATCGGATTTATAGATTGTCAGGTTATTATTTTTAAATTATAATTACCTAGTGTACAGTTGATTCTTTAGGATTTAAAGATGTCTGATTTACTGAACCGACATATCATCGCATCTGATCCGCTTAACGAACCGCTATTTAAACCAGCGGCACATATTTCGAGTTATGAAGAACAATTGGCGAAAGATCCGAGGTGGGCCTTGAGCGAGGGAAGCAAATTCTTTGAAGAAAAAAGTGCCGTACAAGATGCAATGCGTAAAATAACCAAGCGTCTTGACGAACTGGGAATCCCATATGCCGTTACAGGAGCATTGGCGCTGTTTAGACACGGCTATCGCCGTTTTACTAACGATGTTGATATATTAGTTACCCGTCAAGGCCTTAGTGAAATTCATAAAAGGCTCGAAGGCCTGGGATATTTGCCTCCGTTTACCGGTAGTAAGAATTTGAAAGACACCGATACTGGGGTCAAGATTGATTTCATCGTGGAAGGCGAATATCCAGGCGACGGACTACCAAAACCCGTCGCTTTTCCAGCGCCTGCCTCGGTGTCCATGGAATGTGAGGGCATCAAGTATGTAAACCTCCCCGCTTTGGTCGAAATGAAAATTGCCTCGGGCATGACTAAACCGGATCGCATTAGAGACCTGGGCGACGTTCAAGAACTAATCAACACGCTTAATCTCTCCCAAGATTTCGCAAGCCAACTCAATCCTTATGTCCGTGAAAAATATATCGAGCTATGGAAAACAATCAATATGGCTCGAAAGCGTTATATGCAAATTTGGCGCAATAAGTTCCTTACTTTGGATGCACAATCTCTCGATGACATGATTGAGAAACTACAAGAAGCGGTTGATTTACTCAAGACCATGCGA
>JBEKZY010000052.1:0-20784 GCA_049509395.1 Thermoguttaceae bacterium
CCCCCGTGAATACACGGGGGGTTTGCGTTGCGCCGTGACTAAAATATGTCATTCACAGGTCCACCCGGGCCCCCGGTGTATTCACCGGGGGCGAAATACACACCGGGGATTAAATCTTTTTCGCGGTCAGCACATTCGATAGGTACGACTCGACGACCAGCCCGATCAAAACTACCGTGAGGAACAAGCCCCATAAACTTTTGCCTTCCCTAAGCCAGGCGAAAGTGCCGGATAGATCATCCGGGTTGTCGGCGAAGATCAAAGGTGTCTTTGCGAAAGTTTTTTGTAGTTCCTCCCGATCGATTGTCGCCGGCTCCAATTCTTCCGGATCGACATTCACCGCAAAGGCGATAGGCGCGGCCCGCGCCGCGTCGAGAAGGCGCAAAAGATAGATGCCGATATCGTACGTGTCGGCATAGCGGAATATCTGACCCTTTCCAACTGTCCCCTCGCCGGGCACCGACCGAAGGTTGGTCGGGAGAGGGTTAGGGTGAGGGCTTGTCGTAAGTCGCATAATCTCGCCCGTGGGCGTAAGCACTTCCACGCCGATCGGTTGCGAGGCATTTTCGAAATTCAGTTCCAGCGGGGCGCCCGCCAAGGCCGTGCGGTGCGATTGTTCGACGCCGGATAGTTCGAATGTCAACTGGTCGATAAGCGGCAAAAAGATGGGCCGAAGCGGCAGGTTCGTCCAACCTGTATGCACTCCGGTCCCCAGCATCAACACATTGCCCTGTTCAACTTTTCGCATTACAAGCAGCGGCTCGCCGTCGTCCAATCGGGCCAAGACCCGGGCCTCGCCTTTATCGGCGGTCGCCATGCGCACCTGCTTGTAAACCAGCACCGATTCGTAAAGCGAGGCTGGTTCGGCCAGCCGGCTCAGGGCTGGATATTCCTTGTCAAGATAGTTTATGTGCCAACTGTCGCGATTGTCATCAGCCCCAGGTGTGCGAATATCCAGTAGCGGAGCGGGCAGCAATTGATCCCGGGCCTGCTCGTTCATCTGATTGTACGCCTCGGCATTCACGTTATCGCCGGCGATCCACACCAGGTTGCCGCCTTCGCTCACGTACTTGGCAAACCGCTGGGCCAGATCCGCGTCCGGAGCGGGCAGATTCACGCAAAAAATCACCTTGTAATTCGCAAGCGGTTCATTCGCCAGATCCGCTGCCAAAAGCGTAGTAGTGCGAATGGCCCCGCCGCCCGATTTGCCCGCCGACAGGGCGTTTTCCAGATAAAACGCATCGTCAAGATAGGAAATTTCATGACGCTTTGCCTTGACCACGGCCACGGCGATGTTTTGATCGACTTCCTGGGCGAAAAAACGGCGGTCGTCGTATTTCGAGCCGTCTTCGCCCGCCAGGCGGACCTCGCCGCGATGCAGGCCGCCGCCTTTAAAGCTGAAAATAAAATCGTGTTTCACTCGTCCATGCGGCGGGAGATCCAGCTCCGGACTGCTCGACTCCTTATTCCCATCGACATACAATTCTACCACCCGCTGCTGCGATACCGAAGATGTGTTGAGGAGTTCGACCGAGGCCTTGACCGGAAGGCCCGCTACGGGCACTTCGGCTTCCAATGCCAGGCCTTGCACGGCCACGTTGGGCTTTGGCGCGCGGTTGCAATCGATGAAGATGATGGGAATCTTAAGCGTCTGCTCATCTTCGACCGCCGCGGTTTGCGGGCCCGATGCGGGAGAACTATCGCCGATGGCTCCTTCTACCTTTTTATCTAAAGCGGTTTTTAGAACATTGCCGCTGTCTTTCCAATTCTCCCAAGAGACCTTTTGCATATCGGTAATCACGTAGATTTGCTTGTTGGACGCGGTGGATGTGGCCAACAGTGCCCGGGCTTTTTGGACTTCGTAAGCCAGGTCGGCCCGCTGGTAACTGACGTGCGATTGGGCCAATATCTGGCGGATTTGTTCCTGGGTGCGAAACAGTTTGCCCAATTCAGGGAATACAGGCCCGCCGGTTATGAACAGGGCCGCCTCGTCGCCGTCTTTGAGTTCATCGAGGATTTGCACGGCCGCGGCCGAGGCGGTGTCGAAACGGGGCCGGTCCTGGTCGATTATGCCCATACTGGCCGAATTGTCGAGGATAATGGCCGCCGCCGAATTCGCCCCGCCCCAAAGCGAACTCAGACTGCTGACCGTGGGTTTGGCCAGTCCGGCGGCTATCAAAAACAAAACAGCCGCCCTTAGGACCATCAACAAGACGTCGTGGATGCGTTTCTTGCGCCGGGTTTTTTCCGCGCTTATCTGTAAAAACCGCAATGTGCTAAAGGGTAAATTCTTCGCCCGTTGCCGGTTGATCATGTGCAGCACCACTGGTATGGCGGCGGCCAGGGCGGCAAGCAGAAATATTGGGGCGGCAAAGGACATAGGTTCGGGGCTAGGGATTAGGGATTAGGGCAAATGACGAAGCACGAATGTCTAATGACGAAGTTATTGATTCATCATTCGTCATTCAAATTTCGTCCTTCTTTCGTCATTTGACATTTGGCATTTGTCATTTCTGTCTTCATCCTTGTCGATTTCTCGAACTTATGTATCGCGTCAACATAAAATCATAGGGCGTCGATGTGTCCGACAGCACGTAGTCGATCTGGGCCTCGGCGCAGGCCCGTCGGTAAGTCTCGATGAACTCGCCGATTTGTTTCCGGTAAACGTCGCGGACGTAAGCCGGATCGACTTGGATCCGCTCTTTGGTTTCCAGGTCGTGAAAGGCGATCACTTCGCTAAAAGGGAATTCGATTTCGGCCTTGTCGAGCACGTGAAATAAAATCACTTCGTGCCTCCGGTGGCGGAAATGGTGGAGCGCCTTGATCACCTCTTCCGGTTCGTCGTACAAATCGCTTATAAGCACGATCAGGCAGCGGCGTTTGAAGCGGTTCGCCAGGCGGTGCAGCGTTTCGGCGATGTCCGTGTCGCCGCCGGGCTTGATCGCCTCCAGCCAGCGCATCATGTCGTTGAAATGCCGCGGCGAACTGCGGGCGGGCATGTCCAGCCGGATCGCTGTGTCGAACGACGTCAATCCCACCGAATCTTGCTGCCGCGTCATCAAGTACGACAGAACGGCCGTCAAATACGAGCCGTATTCCAGCTTGGTCAGCCGCTCGCCGTGGCTGTAGCCCATCGATCCGCTGGTATCCAGCAAAATTTGCACGCGCATGTTCGTCTCTTCTTCGTATTGTTTGATAAAAAGACGATCGGTTCGGGCGAACATGCGATAATCCAGATGCCTGAGATCGTCGCCGGACGTGTATTCCCGATGCTCGGCGAACTCCACGCTGAATCCTTTGTACGGACTGGAATGCAGCCCGCTGATAAACCCCTCTACCACGCCGCGGGCCACCACCGCCAGGTTTTTCACCCGGGCCAATGCCGTCGGTTCAAGATATCGATAACCGGTTTTGTGAGGCATGTTATTTATTACCTGAGTTGATATTTTCTTCTCAGCACCCATTCCACCGATAAAACGCCCACGAAAAGGGCCCAAAACAGGGGCGGGCTGTAAAGCGGGCGCTCCACGTATTCGCTGCGCTTGCGCTGCGACCGATCGAGTTGGCTTAAAAGCAGGTCGGCCGTGGTAATGTGGAAGTATCGGCCTTTCGAGTCGGCGGCTATGCGGGCCAGCATTTTCTCGTCCAGATCGAGTTTTTCGAATTCCAAATCCGGGCGCCCGACTTCAAAGGCGATTTTCCCGCTCGAAAAAGTCGACTCGCCCAATCGCGCCTCGACTGTGAATTGATAATTGCCCGCCGCCTTGGGATCGAACGTGCCACTGTAATGCCCGGCCGGACCCGGCTGCGGCGAAAGGGCGACCTGATCCGACTGCCCGGCGGGATTTTGCATCTTCACCTTCACCTTGGCGTCGTTGGTGCCTTGTCCGTCCTTGTCGCGGACCGTAGCCGAAATCCGCACCGTTTCCTCGGGCTCGTAATATCCTTTATCCAGGCTGACGTCCACTCCGGACGTGGCCTCCACCGCCTCGCTCCGCCCGGCCAGCCAGCGGACCGCCTGACCCCAGAATCGCAAAAAAGGCGATTCCTGATCCATTGCCCTGGGCCCTTGCTGCCATTTCCGCGTGGTGTCGCCGGCGAAAACTGCCGTGCGGCCCTTGTCGACCGGTTGCACGGCCAATATCGGCATCGCGCCCGATTCGCCCGATACCGCGGCCAAAAGCGATGCCCCCGGGCGCGGTCCTTGCACTCGGGTGCAGCCGTCCAGAAACGGTAGCCCGGCAAGTTTCGCTTTGCCCTGCCGTGTAGGGAAAAAGCCCGCGATGTTGGCAAAGATGGGGTGGCGCGCACCCTCGGGCGTGAGCACGGGCAAGAAGGGCTCGGTAATCTGGCCGATATCGCGGCCGCCCAGCGCGACGGGTAAAATCCGCCCCAGCGGCGCGTCGGCATATCCGCCCGGCCCCAGGCTGTGATACCCGCCCAACATGATCAGTCCCGCCCCTTCGCGCACACGCCGGGCAATTAATTCCTGTTGTTGCGGTTTGATGTACGTGCTGTCGATGTCGCCGATCATAAACACGTCGAATTTGTTGATGGTTTCGGCATCGTTGGGAATGGCCTCGATTTTCAGGTCGCTCATATTCGTTCGCTTTAAAAACACATTAGGCCGGGTTTGCACCAGAGAGTAGAATTCCACGTCGGGATCCTTGGCCAAAAAGCGATCGACCAGGGCCCCGTATTCCGTTCGCAAGGTGCCTTCGAGATACAACACGCGAATGCCCGGCTCGACCACCAAAGTCATGGCCGACCGCTGGTTGTTCTGCGTGATTTTTTCTTCAGGAACCGGCGGCACTTTTACCGTATAAATATGCCGGCCTTTGTTTGTGGGGCGAAAATCAAAGGAAATTTGCTGCGGATTATCTCCGCCTTGAATGGTGAGTTCCTTTTCGGCGATTTTCTGCCCGTCCTCCTCCAATTCGACCTGGACCACCCGGCCGGCCAGGCCGATGCCTTCGATCGAGCCTGTAATCCGGGCCATATTATTCAGAAACAATCGATCCGGGCAATCGACGCCGGTCACCTGGATGTCGCGGTAAGAAACATTGTTCCGCAGGCTGGCTCCCACGCCCACGCAATGCACGACCGTGCCCAGTTTGCCGGCCACGTCCAACGGGCTGCGGGCCGAATTGTGGATGCCGTCGGAAAACATGATCACCGCCTCGAGGTCGCGCTTTGGAGCAAGTTGCGCGCCGGCCTCCAATGCCCGGCTAAGCGACGTGGCCTTGCCGTCCGCGGCCATGCCGTCAAGGTCTTTGACGTCTTTCATAAGCTGGGCGGTTTCGTCGAAGGCGATCAAATGCAAATCGAAATTATTTTTCAACTTAGCCCACCATTTTTCGATCTGCTGCCGGGCCTGATCGAAACGCGTCACGCCCGTGGCGTCGTCGGCTATGCTCATCGATGCCGAACGGTCCAGCAAAAACACCAGCGCAGGCCGTTTCGACAGTTCCTTCTGATAACTGTAGATCGGGCGGAATATAAGCAGCACCACCAGCACGATCGCCGCCGCGCGCAGGGCGAAAAGCAGCAACCATTGCCGGTGTTTGAGCATAACAAAAGCACGGCGATAAAATACCCCGGTCAAGATAATCGCCGCGGCGGCTATCGCCAGCATGGTTGTAATGCCGGAACCTTGCTCGAGGGAAAAATTGATCATCTAATTTCCCTCTTTACACAATTATTTCTTTTTGACTTTCTTTTCATTTTCAAGAACTTTTTGTTTTCCCTCCTCATAGGCCTCTTTTCCCAGTTTAATCGATTTCACATAAACCAGGGAATGTAAATCCTCGCCGATTTCTCCCTTGTTTCGTTTATTTAGGATAAATTGCTCGGCTTTTATTTCAGGCCGGGATGCTCCGGACCTGACGGGATTGTTATCGATTGGCTGAACATACACGATTTCCGACAGGCCGCCGCTTATGGTCCGACCGTCGTTAAGCCTGATTGTGTGCTCGTACTCCCGGACTGGATACGATCGCCCCGTGTACATTTTCTCGTCTTTTGTCAATTCCTTGAATTTCCACTCTTTCTCCAGCCATTCTTTTTTGATTGTGCAATCGATTTGTTTCACGGCGCTAAGCGGCACTTCCCGTTGCTGCTGCAATTGCTCGTCCGCGATCTTCAAGCGTTTATCTCGAGTAAGATAGATTTGTCCCGGGTGGATCGAGCCGTCCGATATTTCCACGTAACCCGGCACGGCGTCTTCTCGTTGTGCGGTCGTCGATCCAAACGGATTGATCGGCGGCGGTTCCTGGGCGGATACAATCCGAACATCCGCCGTCATCATGCCTAGCGCAAGAGCGAACCAACGCAACATCTTTGTCATTTATTCATTCCCAACAGGCATTTTTCTATTCTTAGGGAACCTTTCTATTCTTGTTGTAATCCAAATCTAATCGCCCTGCACTGGTAAATCTCCGATAAAGCCTGCGATTTACCCCGCGTTGGCCTATAGCTTTATACCGCTAACGGCTGGTTTATCCATTGACTTAGAAGCTATTGTTCGGTCACAATACATTTTGTGTATATAATCGTGTATTATGTGAACTTAACTCACAAGTACAAAAGGGAATCCAGCCATGCCATCGCCGGAAAGACCGGAACAGGAACTATCGCGGCGTAAGTTCATCGAGCAAATCGGCTTGACCGCCGCGGTGGGCGGAACAATGGGCAGTTTAAGCCTGCCATCTTTGTTATGGGCGGCGGATTCCGGACCGATCGATTGCGGCCCGCCACCCCCGGCAAAGCCCCAGCATCAAACCGGCGGCGAGTCGTTTCCACCCTTGCCCTTGCCGGCCACGCCCTTGCGCCGTAGCGAGAAGAAACGCCCGCCAAGTCCCCCCGCCTTGATCGGCAAAATGGCCATGGGAGAATCGCGCTGGGAGACCAAGGACGGCAAGCGGGTACAATATCGCGACTGGATGACCGATCCGGCCGACGTGCAAAGCCTGCTGGTGTGGACCAATCAAAAACTAGGCATCAATTATCGGGCGATCGAGGCCGATTTCGATCATTTCTCCTACGATCCCCGCGAACTGCCGGCCCTGTTGTTTGCCGGGCACAACAAGTTCGAACTGAACGAAGACATCCGCCAAAAAATCGCCCGCTACTTAATGGACGGCGGCACGATCCTGGCCGACGCCTGCTGCGGCTGGAACGATTTTGCCGGCGCCTTTCGCCACGAAATCGAGCTGATGTTTCCCACACGACCGCTCAGGAAACTGACGCCGGACGATCCGATCTATGCCTCGTATTACAAACTGGGCAATCTGACCTACAAAAAAGGCGACGGTTCGACCTTTTCCGAGGCCCCATGCCTGGAAGGCATAAATTTCGGCTGCCGCGCGGGCCTCGTGTTTTCGCCCCGCGACCTGACCTGCGGCTGGGACGGACACGAGCATCCCCGCGGCACCCGGGTAATCATCGACCAGGCCCGGGAAGTCGGGGCAAACCTCGTGACCTATGTCCTGGGATCATTCCAGTTGGGCCGCTTCTTAAGTTCCACCAAGGTTTATTACGAAGCCTCCGCCCCCACCCGCGACGATTTCGTATTTGCACAAATCATCCACGACGGCGACTGGGATCCCGATCCATCCGGCGTGCATAACCTGCTGAAATTCGCCAAGGAAAACTCCACACTGGAAGTCAAATTCAAACGCGAAAACGTCCGCCTCAAAGACCCGAAAACGGCGACGTATCCGCTGCTTTATATCACCGGGCATTACGAATTCGCCTGGAGTCCGGAGGAAGCGGCCGCTTTGCAACGCTACTTGAAAGCCGGCGGACTGCTGCTGGCCGACTCATGTTGCGGGCGAATCGCCTTTGACATCGCTTTCCGCCGCGAAATGGCCAAGGTCCTGCCCGGCAGTCGTTTGGAAAACCTGCCCCTGGATCATCCGCTTTATCACTGCCATTACGACATCAAGCAAGTAGATTACACCCCGCGGATGCGCGAGGATTTCGGATCCATCAGCACGCCGCCCCTGGAGGGCATCAGTATCGACGGCCGCTTGGCCGTGATCTATAGCCGGTTCGATCTGGGCAACGACTGGGAACAGTTCGCACACCCCTACAGTTACGGCTTGAAAGACGATTCGGCCTTGAAGATCGGCACAAACGCCATCGTATTCGCAGTGACGCACTAGACAGATTAAAGATAAAAACCGCTTAACTTGTTCCCACGCTCCGGCGTGGGAACGTAAAAACAGCTTGCGGTTTCGCAAAGCAGTGGGTTCCCACGACGGAGCGTGGGAACCAGGCATAAAATCTCCCGGAACAAGCTCCGGGGCTAAACCTGAACCCTGAATTCTGAACCCTGAACCCTTACCATGTCGCCCCCGGCCGAGACAGTCATTCACCGGCTCGAATCCAGTCGGCACAGATGGTGGTTTTTTTCGCTTTTAAGCACCTGCGTGCTGGCCGCCTGCACGTCGTTTGGCGTGTGGCTGGCGTTCACGTTTGGCGATGCCTTTTTGCGGTTTTCGCAAGGCATTTTAGTGTTGTTGTTCGCTATTTGGCTCGTTGTGACAGGGCTTTTGCTTTGGATCGTGGGGCGCCGGCTGTTGCTGAACCAGCGCGGCCTGGAAGCCACAGCCCGCCGCGTTGAGGCTGAATTTACCGACCTGGGCAACAGTCTTATCAATCTCGTGCATTTGGCCGAGACCCGCTACAACGGCGATCCGGCCTTTTGCGAAGCCGCCATTCGCCACGCGGCCCAACAGGCCGAACACGTCAACTTCGACGCCGCGGCAGCCCGGCAGTCGCGCTGGGTGCGTTTGCGCCACTGCATGCAAACCCCGCGCGATCTGGCCGAAGCCCTGGTTTTGCTCTGCCTTTTCATCGTCGCGGCCGTTGTTTGCCAGCAAAACATTCCCAATTGGGGTTCGGCCTCCAGCCGCTTGCTCTCGCCCTGGGAATTCGTGCCAGCGGTGGGCAAAGTCGGCTCAATCGAAGTAAAGCCGAAAAACACCGAAATCCTCATCGGCGCCAGCCAGGAAATCACCGCCGATATCAAGAACCCTCAATCCGCCGTTTACGACGCCCTCATTTACGTCAAACCGGATGGCGAAGAAGAATCGTCCCAGCCGCTTGTGGGCGAAGATAAGCACCGGCACTACAAATTCACTTTGCCTTCGGTCTTAAAAAACGTGAAATATCGCCTGGAAATCGGCGATTCGCAGTCGCCCGTATATACCATCAAAGTCCGCGAAAAGCCCACCGTGGCCGAAGTGAGCGTCACATATCATTATCCTGCATATCTCAAACGCAAGGATGACACCTTTAAGCAAAAAACCGCCGACCTCGAGGCCCCGCAGTATTCGGTGGCCCAATTGCGGATTCAACCTTCGACGACGATCGCCCAGGGCCATATTTTGCTCGATGGCAAGCAGCTCCTGGGCCGGGTCGAGGAAAACGGCAGGCTGCTGGTCGTTGAAATGCCGCTTCTGAAAAACGCCAGTTTTACCATTCATCTTGTCAACGATGCCGGCCACAGCGACCCGGACCCGCGAATCAATCGCATTGTAGTGATTCCGGACAAACCGCCCTGTGTGGAACTCCTTAAGCCGTCGCCAGAGAGCACTTCGGCCCCCGGCGCAACCGTGCCGGTTACAATCCGCGCTGGCGACGATTACGGGGTTGATCGAGTTCGCTTGGAAATGAAAATCCAGGATCAGGATGCCGTAAGCGCCTCGCTCCAAGCGGACCAGCCCGAAGAAAAGCAAGGCGCAAGCGTCATCAAGGAGTCAATTGCCGCCGGGCCGCCGATTATCGTCAAACAATGGACCGACTTTGAAAACAGCACCACCGTGACGCGGCAACATAACTTGGAACTAAAGCCCGAGGAAATCCGGCCGGGCCAGACTGTTTTGGTCCGCGCATTGGCTTGGGACAAGCGGGCGATCGACAATTGGGGACTGGACCTGAAAGCACAAGAGTCGGCCACGCCCTGGCACGCCATTAAAATCATCGCCGAAGATGCCAAAAATTCGGCCACTTTGGAGCAACTTGAAAGTCTGCGCAGCGACATAATGAAGATTCTCGATAAGCAGATTC
Source organism: Thermoguttaceae bacterium (assembly GCA_049509395.1). Taxonomy (GTDB): domain Bacteria; phylum Planctomycetota; class Planctomycetia; order Pirellulales; family Thermoguttaceae; genus JBEKIK01. The sequence goes on from JBEKZY010000052.1 coordinate 10,075, forward strand.
ATGCCCGCATTACGGGTGCGGGCATTATCAAAACGCAACATCTGGCCGATCGCACCGCCAATGCCGGCGAGGTGCGCAGGCAACAAGTCGAGATCCAAAAATCATCCGTCGAAATCGTCAATTCCATCGGCCGATCCGATGCTGAGGAAAGGCAAACCATCAAACGGGTCCTCAACGGCCTGGCCTTCGGCGACATGCTCGCCGCCGTTTCCGAGTGCGACGAACTGGTGAAGCTGAAATCGTTGGAGGAATTCAACCAGCCTTCGGCCAAGCTCTTGGCCGTGCAAGACGGCATTATCGACGTGCTGCGAAAATTGCTCGATGTTGCCCGGCGTGCGGAGGATCAAGCCCTTGCCGAGATGAAAAAACGGCCCGGCGGCAACCTGCCCGACGACGCCAAAGCCAAGCTCGAAGAGCTGCGCAACAAGCTGGACAAGTTCCTGGAACAACAGAAAAAAGTGATCGAAGCCAGCGAAAACCTGGCCAAAGTCCCGGTCGAGGATTTCACGAAGGAGCAGGAGGAAGCCCTTAAGGCCTTGGCCGCCGCCGAGGACGATTGGGCCAAATTCATGAAGGACCTTCATTCCGACTTGAGCAAACTGCCCGAACAGGATTTTGCCAATTCGTCGGCGCTGAAGGAATCGGTCGAGATCCAAACCGAGTTGAAAATGGCCGAGGACGCCCTATTGAAAAAATCCGTGGACATCGCGGTTCCCTTGGAACAACTGGGCTACGAAAAGGCCGAGGAACTGGTATCCAACATCGAAAAATGGCTTCCCGATACTCCCGACCGCGAAAAATGGAGCCAGGAGGAATCGCTCACCGACAAGGACAAAGAAGCCCCCATGGCCGAATTGCCCGGCGAATTGGAAGACATGATCGGCGACCTCATGGAAAAGGAAAACGACATTTTCGATGAAATGGAGGACGTATCCAGCAGCGCGGCCGATTCGCTGGACAAAGGCGCGGGCTGGGATGCCATGGACGGCCCAATCTCGAACATGAGCGCCAAAGGCGTGACCGGCAATCGCCTGCCCAACTCCAGCGAAATCGGCGGCCGATCGGGCGAAGGAAGGCAAGGAAAAGCCAGCGGAGAGTTCGTCGGCGACGAAGCTGTGGGCAAGGGCGGACGCAACACGCCCAGCCGGCTCACTCCCGATCCTTATGTAAAAGGCAAGATCAAGGATCACAGCAAGGATTCCGTGGGCGGGGCCACCGGCGGCGGAAAGGAAAGCGGTCAAGGCGGCGAAGGACTTGAAGGACCTGCTCCTAAGTCTCCCGGCCAGCGCGACCTGCAACGCCTGGCCGGCAAACAGGCCGCTCTGCGAAACAAGGCCGAAGGCGTGGATCTGAAATTCCAAGTGGCCAACTTCCAGCATACCGATCTGGATAAAATGATCAAAGTCATGGCCCAGGTCGAATTGGATCTTAAATCCGGCCGATATCAAAACGCCTTGCGCCAGCGGAGCGTGCTCGTCGGCGGGCTGGGCAACGTAAAGCAATATCTCCAAGGCGAGTTCGAAGTCCGCAAGGATTCCACCGCCAACCTGCCCGCCGAGATCCAAAAAGAAATCCTTGGCGGCATGCAGGATCCTTCGCCCCGCGGCTGGGAAGAGCTAAACCGCCAATACTTCGAGCGCCTTTCCACCGGCGCGGCGGAAAATGGCCGATAAAGTGTAATAAGGGAAAAGGGGAAAGTGGAAAAAGGGAAAAGTGGGAAAAGGGAAAATCTTTAGGGCCTATCTCAAAACGGTATTTGTCATTCTGAGCGCAGCGAAGAATCTACTAGAATTCAGGGAGATCCTTCGCTGCGCTCAGGATGACAGTATGGCTTTTAGGATATGCTCCAATTCTTCCTTTCCCATTTTTCCCCTTTCCCTCTTTACACAATTAATCATTTTCCCACGCAAAACCGGCTGAAAATACGGTCCAGCACGTCGTCCGTATAGACCGCGCCAACCACCTTGCCAATCTCGTCCAAGGCCATACGGATTTCGGCGGCAATGAATTCCTCGCCGCTATTTGATCGGCAAAGATCCCGGGCGTTTTGCAGACTTTCTCCGACGCGATCGAGCGACTCGCGGCAGCGGGCGGCGGTGCTTGCCACAACGTCGCCGCAGACTGTTTCCGCCGAAATCGCCATCCTCCGCAATTCCATTCGCAGCAGTTCGAGCCCCTGGCCCGTAACGCTGCTGGTGAACAATATCGGGCATCTTTCAAAAGTCCCCTCTCCGGGCACCGACCGAAGGTTGGTCGGGAAAGGGTTAGGGCATTTCACTGCACTATCGACTCCCTCACCCCCTGCCATTCTTCGGGCACCGACGGGCACCATGCAGAGCATGGTCGGTTTGTCGGGCGAGGGGAGAAGGTCGCTCTTCGTCCAAATGACGATCCGATGCGAATAATCCTCCCGGGCAAGTTCGGCTTGTTCCCATAAATCCGGCGGGCGCGTGGCATCGAGACATAGCAATCGCACATGAGCCCGGGCTATTTGTTCAGCCGCGGCCGTTTGTGCAGCCTGATCTGGCGAAAGAGAATCTCTGCTCTCCAAGGCTGATTCTTCACGAAATCCGGCAGTGTCGATGAGCTGGCATTTTCGGCCGTCAAAATCCAACTCGGCCACTAAATAGTCGCGAGTCGTGCCCGGCAAATCCGAAACCAGTGCATGTTCTTTGCGCGTCAGGGCGTTAAACAGGCTGCTTTTGCCGCTGTTCGGCTGGCCTAAAAGCACGGCCCGAACCGCCGTTTGCACCGTGCCGCGCGATTCCATTTGCGCGGCCAATCGGGCCACATTTTCCGCCGCCTCATCGAGCCTGCTTTGCAACTGTTCAGTCGTAATAAAAGGCAGATCCTCATCGGCGAAATCAAACCCGGCTTCCAGATGGGCCAGCAGTTCCAAGAGCATGTCGCGCAGACGATGCAACGGCCCTGCCAGACCGCCGGCCAGTTGGGCCGCTGCAACCTGCAGCTCGTGCGGATCGGAGGCCTCGATCACGCCCAGAACGGCCTCGGCCTGGGTCAGATCGATCCGCCCGCTTAAAAATGCCCTGAGTGTGAACTCGCCGCGCTCGGCAAATCTCGCCCCGGCAGCGCATAGCGAGTTCAATAAGGCCTCCAACAGAGGCGGGGAACCCAAGGTGTGGAACTCCGCCACAATTTGACCCGTATAACTGCGTTCCTGGGGCCAAAAAAACAAATCACACGGCACGGGAGCGCTAATGCCCGCCAATTCCAACGAACCTCCGATTGCCCGGGCACGCATCGGCGCATGCAGTTCCTGCTTATCGCTTGAATGAAATATCGCCCTTAGACACTTGAGGACATTCGGGCCGCTGAGCCGCACAATACCCCGCGCCGCCCCGCCAGGCGCCGATGCAATGGCGGCAATGGTGTCGTCAAGGGGGAACATAAGGATTCAGGGTTGATTTTTAATCGTTAAAAAGAGGCAAAACCAATGTCTAATAAAATAGCCGGCGGCTAACAGCCGCCGGGGAGAATCCGGCGATTATTGATCGCCGGCTATCCACAAACAGTTTTCAATTTTTTATTTTCTTCCGAGCTTTGGCCGGTGGCGCCGCTCCTGCCGCAGGCTTGGTCTTGGGTAAAAGCTTGCGCTCGCACACGCCCCATAGGGTTGTAGCAATGATGTAAATGAGCAATCCGCTGGCCACTTTGTAGAACATTATGCCGATGAAAACCATCATGTATTTCATGACTTTCTGCTGCGTAGCGGCCTGTTCGTCTGCGGCCGGAGGCATCATCGCTTTTTGTTGCCAGATAAATAATACAAGCGTCAGCACCGGTAGAAGATTGAAATATGGACCTAGGAAGAATATGCCCGAGCCGGTGGTAGCCACGTATGCCGGCATGAACGAGGTCCAATTGAAGAGCATGTCGGGCGCGGCCAAATTCGAACACCATCGCACGGCCGAGCAAATCAACGGCTCGTCGCGCAACTCCACGTCGTACATCAGCGATTTGTAAAGGCCGATAAATATGGGCAACTGAATGAAAAGCACCAGGCATCCGCCCAGGGGATTGTAATTGTGTTTGCGGAACAATTCCTGCTGGGCCTTGCTGCGGGCTTGCATGTCGGTTTTGTATTTTTCGGTGAGGCGCTTGATTTCCGGTTGCAGTTCCTGCATCTTTTGCTGGCTGCGGGCCTGTTTTATGCTCAGCGGGAACATGCATCCCCGGACCAGCACCGTCAATAAGATGATCGCCAGCCCGTAGTTCCGCACCACGAAATAAAATCCGTGCAATAGCCACGACATCACCAAGGCGGGCCCCGCAAATACCGGCCAGCCATAATATATCAACTCGCTTAATCCATATTGGGCCAAAAGCGGCGGGCGTTTCGGCCCCGTGAATATCTCGAAGTTATGTATCAATTCTTCGCCCGGTTTTAATTCCTTCAGCAGGCTGGTCACGCGGAACGATGTATTTGTCAGGTTTTTGTGGTCATTATCAACTTTGCCCACCCGCAGCGGTCGCGATGCGGCGAACCAAATATCGTTGGGCTTTTCCATAACCGGGATCATTACCACGGAAAAATATTGGGCGTCCACGCCGATAAAAGTCAGCGAGTGTCCTTCCCAGGGAGGTCCAATTTTATCGGTGACAATCGTCGGGCAACCGACCATCGACGGTACGTTTTGATCGAACGACACCACCACGTCGCGCAAACCCGCCCCGCCCCAATTACGGCTCACTTTGTTGGCATACCACCAGCCTTCAGTGGGCAAACCGTTGGCCCCGTCCAGACGATACGCTACTTTTCTAGTCGTTTCACCGCCGTTGACGATCTTGATCGAGAATTCCAGGTTATAAGCCTTGTAATCCTGGTCCAACATCGAGTCCGCCGGAACTTTCACCAAACTGTAGGTCTTTATAATCTCCAAATTGTACTTGGGCAATTTCTTGGAAAAAACAACATGCGTTTGATCGGCCTCGACCTTTTCCCACGTCGTTGATCGGAGTTTTACGCCTTTTAACTCGCGGCCCAGTTCGACGGCCTTGTCTCTTTCGTCGTCGGGAATCTTCTTGTCGTCGATCTGCTGCATGGTCAACAGGAAAGAAAATGGATCGTCGTTCTCGGGCGCTATCACCTCCAGCGGGCGGCGCGTAAGCTCGGCCGATAGGATCAGTTCCTTGCCGTCGCGAAGTACCTTGATTTTAACCGTTTGCCCGGGCTTGGTACGTTCCAAGATGTTTTTTCTCTCTTCCTCTGACCGACCCAGCATGAGCTTTTCCGCGGTGCTGTTTTCATTATCCAACGAGGCAAAGGAATCCACCGGCTTGCCGTCGATCTCCTGAATTATGTCGCCCACTTTGATCCCGGCCTTGGCCGCCGGCGTGCCTGCGCCAACCACTTGCACGGGCAGGCCCGGCCCTTGCAGGGTTTTGTCCATAACCAGGTGGCCCAGATACCCGCTGCGGTCGTCGATCTCGCGGTACCGCGTACTGCTGAGTTCAATCCGCGCCAAAGCCGCCCCGCGGTTGGTAAACGTAACCAACATGCGATACGGATCGTACGGATCGGCCGAACCCAGGCTGGTCCATTCTTCCGCGGGACCCGCTTCTTCGGCTGCAACTACTTCAGGAGTCTTTTCCTCTTCCTCCGCAGTCTTTGCCTCGGGCTTTTTTTCCTCGGCCGTTGCTGTTTTTTCCGCCTCGGGCGCGGCGGCCTTTTCTTGCTCCTCTTTCCCGGCCGCTTCTTTTTCCTTCTCCGCGTCTTTCGGTTTTTCGGCCTTCTCCGCATCATTCTTGGCCCCTACCACATCCTTGGGCTGCGGTTTTTTGGGCGGATACAACTTCTGCATCACAGAGAAGTAGCCCGTGAATATGACAAACGAAAGCAGCAGAAATAAGACTAAACGTCGTTCCATGTCTATATTTTATGTTTCAGGTTTTATTTAGCCCCCGGTGAATACACCGGGGGTTTATCTTGCTGTTAAAAAAAAGGCTCTAAAGAAAGTGATTCGGGAGTGGAACTGTTCTGAATAATAAACTGTTTATTGAAAACTGATAACTGACAACTTTGCTGAACCCTGAACCCTGCTCACTTTTAACGCCCGTCGCGCAGTCTGTCCCCGAGAAAGTTGTCCAGTTCCGGGACCTCGTAGATTTTCGCAATGGTTTTATCGAAGGGGTATTCCACCCTGCGAAAACGCACCACTTCATCCTCTAAAACGACATAGCATGACCGGGGGTTGCCGTCTCGGGGCTGGCCCACCGATCCCACGTTGATCATTATTTTTTCTTTTGTCAGCCGGTATTCGTTATTGATTTCCTCGGGACTAAAAAAGTTGAAATTCTCGGTAAACACTCCGGGCACGTGCGTATGGCCTTGAAACGCGTACTGCGTGACAAGGGCGAAAATCTTCTCCAGCTTGCGCTTGTTATAAATATCTTCGGGAAATACGTATTCATTCAGCGGATTGCGCGCGGACCCGTGGACGTAAAGGAATTTGCCACCTTGTTCCTGATGAGTTCTGGGCAACTCGCCCAAAAAATCCCAGCGGCGTTGGCGCTGGGCCGGAGGGCCGCCCGCGTTTTCCAATTGGTTGCGGGTCCAAAAAATGGCCCGTTCCGCCCCGGAGTTGAAACCCTCCGGATCGAACAGTGCGCCTTGGTCATGGTTTCCCAACAGGCAAACCTGGCACTTCATAATCTCATCGATCACTTCGCGAGGATTAGGGCCGTATCCAACCAGATCGCCAAGACAAAATATCTCGGAAATGCCTTGATCGCGAATGTCGGCCAAAACCGCTTCGAGGCTCTCGATGTTGCTGTGGATATCGCTTATGAGGGCTCGTTTCACGCTTTAAATCACCGGCGGTGGCCGGATCAGTTAGAGGGGGGGTCGCTTGCAAGCAGTTCAAAGTGTATTGTTGCAGGATTACATCCCCAAGTCGAGAGGTGGCCTTAAAATTGATGGTTAGCAACTAATAATAAGTCCCCTCTCTCTATGGGAGAGGATTAAGTAGAAAGTCCCCTCTCCCTATGGGAGAGGGCTAGGGTGAGGGCTTGCCGTGAATATCCTTGCTTTGGAAACCACTAATTGGATCGGAAGTGTGGCGGCGATGACCGAAGGTAAGTTGTTGCTGGAATTGGAGTTAAATCCACAGCAGCGCACGGCCCAATCGCTCCCGCCCGGCATCGAAACCCTGCTGAAGCGCGTGGGCTGGAAACCGGCAGACGTGCATCTTGTCGCGCTGACCATCGGCCCCGGATCGTTCACCGGCCTTCGGATTGGCGTGACCATGGCCAAAACTTTTGCCTATTCGGTCGGAGCCGAAGTCTTGGGCATAAATACCTTGGAAACAATCGCCCAGTCCACTCCGGCAAACGTTCCCACCATAACGGCAGTCATCGATGCCCAACGCGGCGACGTGGTAGTTCGCCCGTTTTCCCGCGGACCGGAAGGATTTTTTCTACCCGTGGGCGACCAACAACTCATTTCCATCGACCGCTGGCTGCAAGAACTTCCCGCCGGTATGGCCGTTGCCGGTCCGGCCCTCGCCAAACTAGCCTCTCGCCTGCCGGCTCATATAACCGCGCTCGACGAGAAATATTGGACGCCCCGTGCCGCCATGGTCGCCCAGTTAGCCCATCGTCAATATGCCACCGGACGGCGCGACGACCTCTGGACCCTGGCTCCCCAATACAGCCGCCGCAGCGCCGCCGAGGAAAAATGGCAGAGCAGGGGATAGGGAATAAGGAAGGATGAAGGATGAGGGCTGAAGGATGAATGAAACCGCTTGCGGTTTCGCGCTGCCCGCTGCCCACCTTAATTTGATTTCCTAAACTCCAACTGGAACGCCCGAGCAAGCCTGTTTCCGTTTTACGATTAAATCAACTTCGCAATCGAGAATTCCGAGCAAAACCATTAATTGGTCGATCGACTTAGAGTAGTTAGTCTGGTCGAGCAAGCGATAGAACTGGGCTGGAGAGGTCCCAAGCCGGCGTATTAATTCTCTTTTGCTCAGCGAGGTTTTTTTCACCCGCTGCTGGGCCGCTAAAGTGAGTTTATAGAGCAACATATCCCTCAAATAGCGAGGGTCGCGGTTGTAATCCAGCACCTGATCGATGTGTACCGTTCCCTCATCGCCCGAGGCCAATTCATAAGTGAAGGCCTCATTGCCTAACTCTTCGTCAACGTGCACCCTCTTAATTGGATTTTGCCGTGACGGGCGCACTTCGAGTTTCGCATAAGGCAACGAATACCTCTTGGCGTAGGTTACGACCTCGAATGCCTTTTTTCGATTATCAGGATGAACTGTTCTGATTTTCACAAACGACCCTCCTGCTGGAGTTCGGCTATCAATTTCAAGATCTTGCCGGTTGCTTTGCCTTTCATTGCCACGCCATGCTCAAGGTCCCATTTCACAATGAGTTTCTTGTCCTCATACACGTGAACATGCCTCGGGCCGTGATCCCCGGCCCAAGACAGGAATACATAGTTCCCGCGGCGTATCTTGCCCATTGCTAAATGTTACCATCCACGGTAACGCTTGTCAAGGTGAAAAACTTGGATGCATTTTGGATTAGTTGACATCACTACACAAGTCAGGATATGAATCCATCCAAATCACAAAATCATAAGTCCATTATTCATTCTTATTTTTGTTTATAATCCTTTTTATTAGGTATAGGAAATGGATCCTGATTCGCTTTTGCCGATTTCAAATATTCAACGCCGGACCTAGAAATAAATTCTGTCAACTCAATGTCATCAAACTCGATACATTGTGATCCATTGTAGACTAATTGAAGGCTGAATTTATGGAAAGATGATTTATCAACACCAATATTTATCGAAAAACGATCGGTTTCCCCAGGTTTGATCTCTTGTGAAACGTTAACACGTCGATCATAATCGTGCCCCTCAACTTCGAACTGTGTTTTATATTGATAAGAAGGTGGCTTCGGGAGTCCCTTCAAATTTTCATCATAGATCCAAACGACCGTAGCAAATTTAAATTTATGATATTGATTGGTACCATCTACTGATTTACTCTCGTATGAAATTTCACCACATGCTAAGGCCCCACCGATTTCAAACTTGCCGAAATAAGAATGGAATTCTTTTTCATATTGTTCATAAGTAAGAGTTTTTTCCGATCCATCCGGATTTATGACAATTAAATTGTGATTGCCTCTACTATCAACTTCTTTAACATTCTGCAGGGATGATAATCCATTAAAATTTACCCCCTCTTTTTTAAAGAAACTGGAAATATTAACATTCAAACTATCATTTATATCTTCTAATGAAATTGTGTATGGATAGGGAGATGTATAGTCAGGAATAGGCTCTTGTTTATCGACAAGGGGAATCAGGCGGAAAAAGATATTTGTATGTTTTGCAGGGCCCCAACCATCATTGAAAATGCACAAATGAAGTGAATTATATCGCAATGAATCAGATATAATAACAAGTATAGGTTTTGGATCTAAGCGACTCTGTTTAATCTTAAATACCGCCTCGCTAACGAATATTGCCGCATTGCTATTATTGACTATTTTGATATCAATCTCTGGGAAATCCCAAAGGAATGGGGCCCAAGAAAAATCAATGGGCTTGATTGGGCCACCAGCCTCAAGACTTGATAGATAACCCATAACTGGATAAATCATAGTCTTGTTATTCTTTTTATCAATGGAGTATTGAAGTATAGTGTCTGGATCAATATAAATATTTATCTTTTGTTCTTGCTTAATAGAAATATCAAATCCGACCTTACCATTCAATTCGTTTTGGTCTTTGTTGCTAGATATATTTGTATTCTGTTCTTGCATAACAGAAATATTTACCCCGATTCTATCCCTCAATTCCTTTTGGTTTCTTAAATTAGAGGCATTTGGATAAAGATTAAAACCTATAACAACGACAATGATAATTAAACATAATGTCCCAGCTAGCAGCCATTTAAACCACAAAGGATAGAATGCCAAGACTATTACCACCTCAAAGAATTTCAGAAATTTTTCCATTTTTGACCTCCGGGGAACACAAGTTCATGTGCCATTGGGCGATTGCACGCGCAAGGTCCGTACTAACAAAAAATAAGCAATTAACGTATTTGATTCCTCGCACTGAAGGAAATTCATGGAGCAGTATAACAGGTATTAACCTATAAAATTACATCGCACTAGTCAATTCCCCGCTGGGCTACTAGTGCGGCCGGATTTCCCGACAAAAAGATATTGATTTCCAATCACTTCGGGCCAAGGCTTGGGAAATCGCCTAGTTGTCTCTATTGCCAAACTGTATCCTATGGGATACACTTAAATAATGATCGAAATTCGCCAGACTGTAGCGTTTGCCAATTGGTTTCGCGTACTGCGGGATCGTCAAGCAAGGGCGCGCATCCAAGTCCGAATTGACCGCTTACAACTCGGTTTGCCTGGGGATGTAAAACTGGTAGGCGAAGGCGTTTCCGAATTACGAATCGATTACGGCCCAGGTTATCGAGTCTATTTCACTAAGCGAGGGCGAGAATTGATCATCCTGCTGGCCGGCGGCGATAAGCGTACGCAAGACCGGGATATCAAGAAGGCTATTCAACTGGCGCATGATTTGTAGGAGAAGCTATGAAGTGAGCCAACCTCGCGTCCATCGGTTAGGATACTGATTTTGTTCGTTACACTTTATCAGTCCTTACCAACAGAAGGAGGTTGGCCGTGAACTATTGTGGCATAGAT
>JBEKZY010000053.1:0-20704 GCA_049509395.1 Thermoguttaceae bacterium
AATTTGTGTCCATTTGGACAATAAAAACGGATACCCATATGGCCTCTATGAGCCTTTCATTATGTATCTTATCTACATATTTTTCCATTATACTAAGGCTAAATTCCAGGTGAAGTGAAAAATACCACCCAAATAGAGGGAGGCAGACAAGCGGTCAAAAAGCAAAACATGCTTTTAAAGAGGAGTGGGGGGGTGAAAAAAGCATGCTTACACAATTATCTGGGCTAATAAGAAAAGCGGAAAAACATTATGCTTGTGAGATAAATGTAGACGGTAAGTCAATAAACGGAGGGATTCCATGCGAATGAATCGCTCATGGACGGCGGCGGCGGTTCTGGGATTGGCGGGGATTTCTTTTTTGGGGGGCTGCGGATCGGAACGCAAGGCAAATGCGCCGCCGGCAATGCCCGCCCCAGACGCTGAGAAAACAGCGACCGCTGCGAAAGTCACATCTCCCGGCCCTGAAGCGGCTGATGAAACCTCTCCGGCATCGCCCGTGATAAAAAGCCAAAAACCGGAAAGAGACCTTGGGGTGCAATCCTTGAAAAGAGCTTCTCCGCCAAAGGCGATGGCCAGGCCGGCGCAAGCGCCGAAGATTGTCTCCGCATTGCCTCACAAGATCGAACAAGAAAATAATCCCATGCGCACGACGGCAGTCCTTCCTCCGGAAACAAATCCAATTCGACCGGGTACTTCACTTGCGGAAGAAGGCGATTCCGTAAGCGCCGCGCATACGTCGGAAAATACGCAAATTCTTAAAGGCAGGAAGGTATACATGGAAGAGTCTGAAGTCGAGGGCGAGCTTCCCCGGCCAACGCCTACGGCAATGCCTGACATGGAGGAATCTTCGCACCCTGTGCTGGAGGACAGGCCTGGAGCGACTAAACCTTCGAACACCGAGACAAAAGCCGCGCCTGCGGATCTAAATGAGTTTTTAAAGATGGCTCAGGACCAAGAGGGATACACGGTGGTAAAAGTTTACTACGGCACGGACCGGGCGGCATTTTCTGACGTGCGGCCGAAGCAGCCGGTTTATCTGCCATGGATGATAAGGACTATTGTTGCCGCGGCAACGGCGCTGTTTTTGTCGTTATTGGGATTTCGATTATTCCCGTCTCGACTGATTCGAGTTTTGGCATATTGCGGCATGTTCACAACCGGGGTCATGGCCGGGCTGACGATCTATGCGCGGTTTCAAGCCCCCTTATCCGATGATATAGCGAAGACATTGCCTGCCGCGTCCGTTGCCTATGGTCCCGAGCGCGGCAAGCTGGAGTTGGGCACTTGCGAGGTATCGATCCCCAAGTCGCACGAGGTAGGCGAGTTGGAAAGTCCTTCGGTGCTGCGCCTGGAATTCCGCGAGGATCCCAACCGGCACGTGGTGCTTTTGGGGATTCAGCCGGAGCCGGCGGATCGGTTTTTCGCGGACCTTCGCGAGTGCGTGGGACGCTCGCCGCAGAAATCGGCTTTCGTTTTTGTGCATGGTTATAACGTGGGTTTTGAAGACGCGGCGCGGCGCACGGCTCAAATCGCCTACGACTTGAAATTCGAGGGCGCGGCGATCTTTTTTAGTTGGCCCTCGCAGGCAGAGATATTGGATTACGCGGTGGACGAGACTAACGTGTCCTGGGCCGCCCCGCATCTGCTGCGTTTTCTTAGCGACGTAGCCGAGCAATCCGGGGCCGAACGGATTCACTTGATCGCCCATAGCATGGGCAACAGGGCCTTGACCTCCGCGCTGAGGGATCTTTCCTTGATGCAAAAGTCGGATAAACCGACGTTCGACGAAGTCGTGCTCACGGCCCCGGATATCGACGCCGATACATTCGTAAACGACATCGCACCCGCGGTCGTAAAGACCGCCCGGCGCGTAACGCTGTATTCATCATCCAACGACGAAGCCTTGATTGTGTCCAAAAAAGTGCACGGCTACCCCCGCGCCGGCGACAGCGGGAGCCAATTGGTCGTGCTGCCGGGCATCGATACGGTGGACGTTTCCGCCGTCGATACCAGCCTGCTGGGGCACACTTATTACGGCGACAACAGTACGGTGCTGGCCGATATTTTCGAATTGCTCAACGCCTCCAAACCGGCCGATGAACGTCATTGGCTCCGTCCGGAGCGATGGGGACTGCTGAAATATTGGGTCTTTCATCAGTGATTGCATTTTGGCGATTATCGCGCCATTCCATACAATCTTCATAAACCTCATCTTTGGGGTTTTTTTGCTCATATACCGATGCTTTTTCGCACCCTATTCGGTGAAAGCCGAGCAACAGGCGATTATCTCGAAGTATGTTTTTGCAGGTTAAATACTAATTACCGAGGAACCTGCATTTTGAAACGGTGCGAGGAAGATAGGATGTCAGCAAAATTATCATTTGATGACCGACGCTACCAAAATAGTTTCATAAGATTCGCCCAACAACTGTCGGGCATAACCGATCAAGAGGACACATGGTGTCAGATCGGCCAGGCGATATTCCATTTTTTTGACGCGGACCTGGTTGGATTCTTGGAACTAAGCGAGAACGGCCATTGGAAAGCCCATTATTGGATTCTTCCCCCCGATTGCACGGAAGAGGATGTTTTCACGCCGGCTCTTAAGCAAACCGCCTCCAAGGTTTTGGAAAGCAGCTTCATGGCATGCGAATCCCTGGACCTCAAGGGTGCTTGCCAGGTGGCGGTGTTTCCATTAGCCGTCGATAACCGAAGAACGGCAATAATGCTTATCGGACACTCTGTAAGCACGCCTATTGGCAAAGATTTGTTGGACATATACCTGGGCGTGGCCGGGTTGGTTGGCGGAACCATCACCAGGGCGGGTGTTTTGGCCCGCTTGCGCCAAGACAATAAAAGCATGCATCAAATATTCGCCGGCAATTCGGGCGATGCAAGATTGCGGAACATCGTGGAAAACGCCTTGGAGATTATTTACACTCTTTCACCAGAGGGCATGATATCCTATGCATCCCCGCGTTGGACCCAGTTGATCGGTCATCAAAGCTCCGATCTATTGGGACGGAGTTTCGTATCGTTTTTACATCCTTCCGATCGGGCGGTGTTTCAGTCCTATTTCGCCGCGGAAACTGCCGGCGACGGGCAAAGCCGACGCATCGAATTTCGCATACAAAATTGCGACGGCTCATGGCGCTGGTACAGCACGACTCTTTCGACGGTGAAAGATTCGCAAGGCGCGCCGAAAGAATTCGTGGGAATCGCAGAAGACATCACCGATCGCAAACAGGCGGAGGAGGAATTACGCAAAGCCAAGGAAGCGGCGGAAGCGGCCACCCTGGCAAAAACCGTGTTTCTCACCAATATTAGCCATGAAATTCGCACGCCCATGACCGCCATATTAGGCTTCGCCGAAATGCTGCTGGAAAGCATCGAACGGCCCCAGGACATTGTCGCCGCCAATACCATCAAGCGCAACGGCGAATATCTGCTCCGCATCATCAACGACATCCTCGATCTCTCCACTATCGAAACCGGGCATTTCGTTTCAGAACAGGCCAAGTGCTCGCCGCGCGAGTTGATAGAAGACGTGGTTTCGATGATGAAAGTCCGGGCCGACGCCAAGGGATTGCCCCTGCTGGTGGAATTCGCCGGACCGATTCCGCAATCCATTCGCACCGATCCGATTCGATTAAGGCAGATTCTGATCAACCTGATCGGCAATGCAATAAAGTTTACCGAAGAAGGCCATATTTGCATCCAAATGCGATTTATCCAAAGCGAACAGAATAAGCCATTGCTGGAATACAAAATCATAGATACCGGCATCGGCATGTCCGAAGATCAAATCAACCGGCTCTTCGAACCGTTCACTCAAGGCGATACCACCACAAGCCGCAAATACGTAGGCATGGGGCTCGGGCTGGCCTTGAGCAAAAGGCTGGCCGGCATGCTGGGCGGCGACATCACCTTCAGCAGCGCGAAAGGCAAGGGAAGCACCTTTGTCTTCACCCTCGGCACCGGATCGCTGGAAGGGGTGCGCATGCTGCAGACTTCCGACATGCACGAAGCTGAGACATCCTCGCTCGCCGGCCTCGCTCCGCCCGTTTTGCCGCAAATGTCCGGCCGCATCCTTCTGGTTGAGGACGGCCTGGACAACCAGCGATTATTGGCCTTGATTTTACGCAAGGCCGGCGCCAAGGTAACCATAGTCAATAACGGCAAAGAAGCCCTGGAAAAAGTGATTGCCGAACAGAAAAAATATCTTGCCGAGGGGCTTCAAACCTCGCCCTTCGACGTCATCCTCATGGACATGCAGATGCCCGAGATGGACGGATATGAAGCGACCTGGCGGCTAAGGGAAATGGGTTATAGCGCTCCCATCATTGCACTAACGGCACATGCCATGAGTCACGACCGGGAAAAGTGTCTGGGCGCGGGTTGCGATGAATATCTCACTAAACCGATAGACCGGGATACGCTGTTCTCGACCGTCGTGCGCTATATGTCCGACGTGCGTCAATCACAGCAGGAAGCGCAAGCCTGGATCATTTGATGCAAAATATTTACCCCCCGCTCTCCCTAATCCTGGTTAGATAAACCGCTCTTTTTTTTGTTTTTGAACAATCGATCTCTCTGACGCTCGCTAGATCGGGTTAGGTCTGCGATTTTCCACTTTAATTTTTTACTTTATATACTTGACATTATTATTAAAATTGCTAGGCTAAACATTGCTTTTCGATTACGCACCTTGATGACTAATATTTTTTTGAACGTTATTGACCTAGGCAATTAGGTTATTAGTCATATAAGCTTTTCCAATTCTCAAATGGAGGCAGCGACAAGATCGCCCTTCGGATAGATGGCGTGAGTAGACGCATTTCCCGCTGATTTTGCGCCAGGGACGCGTTATTTCCGGTCTAGGTGTTGCGTCCCGAGCAATCTACCCGCTCGATATGGGCTTTGCTGCTGGTCTTAAGCTTAAACACGTTTCTCGGATTGCCTTTTTGCGGCGCCATCGTGTTTATGCCCAAGCGTCGGCGCGACAAACGCATATCTACTCACGAAGTTGGCGATCTTGGCCGCATGCTAGAATCCATGTGTTTTTTCAAGGATCATAGTCCCATATAACAGTTTGAAAAGCGCGAAAAGAAAGGGGGATTATTGCCTGATAAGCGCTTTGTACAAATTGAGCATCAGGCAAAAACAGTATTCACACATTCGAGTTGTATTAACAAAACCGGTTCCTTCATGCGACAGGTTAGTAAAAACTATTCTAATAACGGCCTGGCGCGTGATATTTGAAGATTTGAAAAAGGAGCAAAAGATGATGAGATACTTGGTTATTCTTTCTAGTGTGTTTCTAGTGCTGGCATGTACATCCGTGGCAATGGCGCAAATACCTGGCATCGGTGATAAGCAAACCACGCCATCATGGCAAGAGACCATCAACGTGGGTGGCGGCAGCACTGTCGATGTCGGGTCGGTTGGTAATCCCGTCGGGATTTACCTCGATCCGAACGCCGGCCCATGGCAAAAGACCTTCGCCAATTTCGTGGCGCCACTGACCATCAACGAGGCTATACTGATCGGGGCCGCGCCGGGCTCGAATCCGCCGGGCCCGCCCTGGAGCGATTGGGAGGAGCAGATTCTCTCCGCTGGTTGGGTTTGGGCAGGCGGTGCATCACTGTCGGTCTTGGGCGACGGTGTATATAATGGGAACCTTAGTGCGGACCAGAAAACCGTCGAGTTTGATTTCCCTGCCCAGGCCCCAGGCACCACGTTGGTCATTAACAAGGTGCTTCAGTGGAATGGCGTGGGTAATCCGATACTGCCGGTCACCGTCAATGAATATCCGACACCCGAGCCGGCGACAATCGTCCTTTTGATCAGCGGCCTGCTCGCGCTCGGACTGGGCTACATCAGGCGACGTTAATAATAACGACGCCGGAATAAACAAAGTCGAACGGACCAACCGCCGGTTGTCCCGCATAAGCGGCGGTTGGCCGTTAGATAAGCAAAGAATGAAGAAGATTTAAGACTTTTTTTCCGTTTCTTCATTTTCTTCGTCAGTCATGACCTGATCGAGCACCTGCATTACCAGGTTGCGCTGGGCGGAGTCGAGCCACACGCGGGCGAAAAACGTGTCGCCGGTCGTGTCTTCCCAGTAGAGTTCGCAGCCCGTCGGTCCGCACCCGCTATGGCAACAGATCAGCCGGCAGCGTCCGGACTTGAGGTGTTCGACCGGATCCACGCCGGCGATTCGTCCGATTTGTTTAATGGCTGAAGCTGTAATATGGGCGCTGCGGATGGCGCGATACCAGGTTTGACATCGGCTGCAAAAAGGCAAAAACATGGTGGGAATCAATACGGCCGAAGAACCAGCCAGGACCAGCAATCCGTCGATCACCCAACTAAGCCAAGCCATCCAACCGCGTGCGGTATAGTCAAACAGGATGGGCCTGCCGCGATCGGCCTGCTGGCGCATGTATTCCAAAAAACTCGCTGGCGGAGCCGGCATGCGCTGGGTTAGGAGTTCCGGGAAAGCCTGCCTGGCTTTATCCACTAACTGCGGTTGCCCAAGCCCGGTTTCCAGCGCCGATAAATAACAAAACCAGTGCGATCCGGCCACCGCTATCAGGACCGCCAGAACGGCGCCCAAAACAATCGTGGGACGATGTCCGATTTGTCCTGCGCGCATCAAGCCTATCAGCAGTCCGCCAAGCACAACGCCGGCCAAGAAGGGAAAGATCACAAGAGGGGCAAAATAAAATTGGGCATCGACTGCCGCCCGGGCGGCAAGCGCTCCCAAGATCAAAACTCCAAGGAACCAAATAAAAAGCCTGCGCCAGCTAAACGGTCCCCCGCCGCTGGGACCGGAAAGTTCCGCCAATGGTTCCCGCAATGTGCTCATACAAACATGCTACTAAGATCAAAGTATAAACGGGTAGCACCGGTTCTTGAACCGGTGAGGTTTGCCGCAAGAGGTTGACATAAATTATTCCACCAATCCAAAAAATCCCCGTTTGATAGACTTATATTTATCGATACGCACCAATCACGTGATTATGTCCATTTCTACACTTGTTGACAACCTCTTGGGACTCCGTTCCACCGGTTCAAGAACCGGTGCTACCCAGGGTTGCGCGGCGGTTTCACGCCGCATGCCAATTGGGCCCTAAGCAGCACTTCGGCGGCTTTTTTGCGGGCTTTGGCTGCGCCATCGCCTAGGATCTGCCGGATTTTATCGGGCTTGGACTCCAATTCCTTGCGGCGCGCTCGGGCATCGGCAAAATAATCGACCGCCAAATCGGCCAACGCCTTTTTTACCTGCCCGTAGCCAAATCCCCCTTTGCGATACAGTGCCGCAAGTTCTTCACGCTGGTTATCATTGGCGAATAAAGAATAAAGTTGGAAAAGATGATCGGTATTTGGTTCTTTCGGCTGATCCATGGGGCGCGAGTCGGTAACAATGCGCATGATCTTCGTTCGCAAAACCTTGGGGTCTTCGAAAACAGCCAGCGCATTGCCATAGCTTTTCGACATCTTTTCGCCATCCGTGCCCGGCACGCGGGCGGAAGTGTCGAGCACCTTGGCCTTGGGCATGACAAAAGTTTGGCCAAAGGCATAATTAAAACTGGCGGCCAGGTCGCGGCAGACCTCGATGTGCTGCACTTGATCCTCGCCCACCGGCACGGTGTCGGAATCGTAGGCGAGAATATCGGCCGCCTGCAACACCGGGTAGGTGAACAATCCCGCGTCGGCCGTCAATCCGCGGGCCTTCTTTTCCTTGTACGCATGGCATCGCTCTAAAAGCCCCATCGGCGCGCCCGTCATCAAAAGCCAGCATAATTCGCAGACCTCGGGTACGTCGGACTGCAAGAACAACGTGGCGCGATTGGGGTTCAGACCCAGGGCCAATAGGTCGATGGCGGCGTCCATCGTGTTTCGCCAAAGTTGCTCGCGGTCGCGGACTTGGTTCAATGCATGTAAATTGGCCAGAAAATAAAAGGCCTCTTCCGCCTCGTATTGCAAGTCTATGTATTGCCGGATGGCGCCGAAGTAATTGCCCCAGTGAAATCGACTTGTAGGTTGAATGCCGGATAAAACACGCATGGCTAGTAGATAGGGGATAGGGGATTGGGGATTGGGGATAGGGGATTGGGGATAGTTGAGTATGTTCTGAATTTTATGTATCTTCCGTTCGACTCTTTTTATTCTACATCAATTGTTCCAATAATTTCGGCGACGGAAGTCGCGCCAAGCTCGGCCAGTGCGGCGGGCAGGGCGTCGAGAATTTGGATTGTAACAGTTGGATTGTAAAAATTGGCGGTGCCGATCTCAACGGCCGTGGCGCCGCTTACCAGGAATTCCATTACATCGTCGATTGTGGCGATCCCGCCGATGCCCATCACTGGAATACAGACCGCCCGCGCCACCTGATACACCATGCGCAAGGCGATGGGCTTGATGGCCGGACCGCTCAATCCGCCAAGCACTTTGCCCAGGATGGGCCGGCGTTTGCGCCAATCGACCGCCATTGCCAGGCAGGTGTTAATCAGCGAAACGGCATCGGCGCCGCCGGCTTCCGCGGCCCGGGCGATGTCTGCGATATTGGTCACGTTGGGCGTGAGCTTAGCCAGGATCGGATATGAACAGGCCGCCCTAACGCCCGAAACCACCTTTTCACAAGCGGCCGTGTCGATGCCGAAATCCACTCCGCCGCTGACGTTTGGGCAGGAGATATTCAGTTCCAAGGCCGCGATGCCGGATACTCCCTCCAACCTGGCGGCCATTTGCAGGAATTCCTCTTGGTTCTTTGCGGCGATGCTGACGATGATTGCCGTACCCAGCTTAGCGAGATAAGGCAACTGGCGTTGGATAAACGCTTCGATGCCGTCGTTGTCCAGGCCGATAGAGTTGAGCATTCCGGCGGCCGTTTCACAGGTTCGCGGGGGAGGATTGCCCGGTCGCGGTTGCAAGGTGATGGTTTTAGGCAGGATTCCGCCCAAGCGCCCCAGATCGACAAAGCCGGCCATTTCCCGGGCATACCCAAAGGTGCCCGAGGCGACCGTGATTGGATTAGCCAGTTGCAACCTGCCCAGCCGGACGTCAAGGCGAATTGGAGGGGAATTCACGATTATTGGCAAATTGGGGTGAGACGATTTATCCGTTGAACCTGACAGTGTAACGGTCCCGCCTACAACATGTCAATTTATCAGGCACGATGGAAAAGGCAATCAGAGTATACCGCCATGCGTACGATAGGGCGTGCAATGGTCGGGCTGATCAAGAAACCAAGCTCTTTCCCACTCGTCCAACACTAGTCGCAAGTTTTCCGACGTAAACAGCAACTCCTGCGTTCGTCGGGAGGGATCGGCTGAATAGGCCGGTATAATACATCCGGCAGTGGCACTGACCAGCAGGCCGAACGCCAAACCCAAGAGCAGCTTACGCATAAGACAGTTCCTCCATGAAACAGTATCCATATCCGCCGGCTAATGTTCCTAAACCCGCTTACGGATAGGAGATAAATGACTTTTGCTTCACTCCAATATCGCGTGTGGTTTTTCAACTCAGTTTGACTGTACTTAGTACTTATACTGTCGGCCTTGCCGCGAACCGCAAAGGTTTGGGCAGGCATTGGTTGTGTATTGACGTTGGCTCAACTGGAAAAGCGATCAACTGCGGGAAGGGCGAAAGATCGTATTGATGAGTCGGTCACGTTCGACAAGTTATTTTGATAAGTCTACTTTTTGACGAAAACAGGGGACATTAACCCTTCACAGACGAGCGGCTTTTTAAAAAAAACACTCACCATAGGAGTTAGGCATCCGATCCGTCCGATTCGTAACTCGTTGATGTGCCTGATGTTTGTGCGACGGGTTCCGTATTGGAGTTGACTTTGGGTCTACCTGCACGAACTGCGGCCGCCTGGCGTTCAAGCTCTTTGACGCGTTCTTCCATCTCCTTGCCGGGCTTGAATGTTACGACGAATTTTTCCGGCACAAATACCTTATCGCCGGTCCGGGGATTGCGTGCTTTTCTAGGTGCACGTCGCTTTACTTCAAAAACGCCAAAGTTGCGAAGTTCAATCCGGCGTTCAGCCACAAGGGCCTTAACGATAGCATCGAAGGTTTTTTGAACGATTTCCTTCGTCTGCAATTGGGTTAATCCGATTTCCTCGGAAATGGTCCGAACGATCTCTTTTTTAGTCACGACTCGATTCTCCTCTGAGAAGTGGTCGTTAAATGCCTTGGACAGCAAGTCCTTACAATAGGTCTCCGATGCTCCAAGTGTAGGTGCAGCAAAGACTAATGTCAAGGTCATTTGCTTACAGGCCATTATAATAATTGGCCGGTAAGACCATCATCTCGGCCCGTTTAGATATAAAAAGCGGGCCGGGTGTATAATCGTAAGTACTTATTGTCAAAGATCTTAGTGGTTACGGGACCGCTCCGGAGGCAAGTTCTATCTTTATAAGTCCTTGATATAAAAGGGGTTGCAAAGATTCTTTTTACCTCGGCTTTTTATGGTCCTAAATTGCCAAGGCGCACGGTCATCGTTGCCCGCCATGGCTGCATCCTATATCGGCACCTTTTCCGGAAAAATCCAGCTAGAAGGAATAATCGTTAAAATCGGAAAAGTTGACAGGTGAATACTTTGATTTGCGTACCCTATTTGGGGTGATGCAATTGCCTCATACCCTAGTCGCCTGGATTTGGGTTTTAATCTGTTCCAGGGAGATGGTTGGGCCGCAATTGCAGCCGGGACAGCGATCGGCGATTTCCTGCCACGATTGGGGAGATGATAAATTAGACGACCAAAAAGGCCAGGTGCGGCATTGGCGGGGACGGGCTTCATATACTTGGCAACAGCGGCGCAGGTTGTCAAAGAAAACGCAATCGCCGTTGGCCAACTCGATTAGGCTTTTGCGGATGCCGATGAGACGGACATAGCGCTTTTGAAAATCTTCCATACTGACTCGCAGCAAAGCCGACATCGCCTCGATTTCGGCCTTGTTGATCCAAACATAGCCCGGCTCTCCAGTGCAGCAATCTCCGCATCCGGTGCATTGAAAACGCAGTCCAAAATGATACCAGGGATGTGGGTTCATAATAATAACCGCTTTTTGTAAGACGATTTTCAAAATCGTCCTACTATTTCTCTACGTTACCACCAATTCTTTGCCTTTTGTGTTTAGCAACCGGGCGATTTCGGGCATCAGGCCATAGGAAAGGGCCAGCAATTTAATGGGATGGATTGTGGGCTTATCGGTGCCTTGTTCCATCTGGATTTTGCACGTACTGCATTCGGTCGCGCCTGCTTGTATCGCGGGACTGCGCAATTGGTTGATCAAACGCATTCCCGCGCGCAAACTGCCGCGATAGTTTTTCTCGAACAGGCCGTAAGTGCCCGCCATGCCGGAGCATCCTTTTTCCAGATGTTCGATCCGCACGCCGGGAATTAAGCCCAGGAGATGTTCGCCGGGCGTGCCGACCTGCAAGGCTTTCAAATGGCACGGCGTATGATATCCCAGCATGACGTGGATGGGCTTCAAATCCATTTGCAATTTACCTTGGGTGTGCATTCTCCACAGGTAAGTGCAGGCTTCGCTGCTGTTGGCGGCCAACAACCGGGCGTCGTCGTCATCGATCAGTTGCGGATACTCTCGCGTAAGGCACAGGGCCGCGGCCGGTTCGGTGGCCACGACATGATATCCTTGGCGCACGGCTTCGGCGAGAATAACGACGTTATGTTCGGCCAGGTGGCGGGCGTGATCCAGTGCTCCGCAGGCGATCGAAGGCATGCCGGAGGGTTTTTGATTGGGATGAACGTATACCCCCAAGCCGTTATGCGCGAGCACGGTCACCAGGGCTTCGCCTAATTGCGGGTCAAAGTAATTCGCATAGGTATCGACAAAATAGAGGACCTTTTGAGCGCCGCGGCGGATGGGCCGGGTCAGGCGCCGGTGATGTGCGCGGCGGATGAAATTTCGCGAGGTCAAGCGCGGCAGTTTGCGGCCCTGGGCAATGCCCAATATCTTTTCCAGCAACCAGCGCATTTGCCGGTTGCTTAACGCCCAATTAGTGGCCGGACTGGCCAAACCGCCCAGTGCGCCGAGGATGTCGAGATGTATTATTGCCCACTGGGCGAAGGTCAGGCCGTTGGCGGCTACATAGGCCCCTTTGCTTTCCCGCATTATCCGGGGAATATCGACCCCGGCCGGACATTCCAGCCGGCACATGTGGCAATGCACGCATAAATCGGCGATGCGTTTGAATTCCTCGCCGGTAAGTTGATGGAGATCCACCGCGCCGGTGAGAATCCCGCGGAGAATATTCGCTTTTGCCCGGGGCGACGCCTCTTCGCTGGGCGAGATGCGGAAAATCGGACACATGCGTGCTTGGGGCGATTGAGTCCGGCATATGCCGCACCGGTTGCAGTCCATCACGGCGTCAACCACCTTGACAGGATCCCAGTCCAACTGCAATTCGACCAGGTTGCGCATGGCGAGCTGATCGGCGGGCTGATCGGGAAGGGCCGGCGGGGACGGTTGAGTTTTGATCGCCGGCTGCAGATTGCGAATTAATAGTTCGGGATCGTCGCCCACGATTTTGCCGGGATTGAAAGTGTTTTCCGGATCGAAAATTTGTTTGATCGCGCGGATTACATCATACAACGGTCCTGCCTGTTGTTTGAGGAACGGCGTGCGGCTGAGCCCATAGCCGTGTTCGCCGGTGATCGAGCCGCCGACGTCCATCACTTCCCGATAAAGTTCTTCGGCAAGACGGCACATGCGATTCACGTCGTCTGCATTGGCCAGATCGAGAAAGGGACGAATGTACAATTCACCGTGACCGGCATGGGCCAGCAACGAGGCCGTTATCTGTTGCCGCTTCAGTACATTTTGGACCCGCAGGAGGAAATCGGGTAAAATCTCCGGTGGAACGACTATGTCGTCGGCCACGGGTACGGCTCGGGTATGGCCTTTCATCCGGTATATAGAAGGCTGAACGCGATCGACCAGGTGCCAAAACAATTCAAGCTCGTCCGGCTCGAACGCCTGCCGCACCGCGTAAGCCAGGCGTTTGGTCTGCGTAAGATAGGCGGCCATCTCGTGCATTTGGTTGCTCAAGTCGGCGGGATCAGAGGCTTCTTGTTCGACCAGCAACAAGGCCTCGGTGTCGGCCGGGATCAACAAATCGAAACGCACTTCGGCTTCCCGCGCCAGGCTGAGATGACGGCGGTCCATCAGCTCGCAGGCATTGGGTTTCCAGGGGAGAATTTCCCGCACCGCGCGAGAAGCCTTGTCCAGGCTGTCGAACAACAACAAAGTCGTTCCGCGCCGGCCGGGAAGAGGCTGCGTGGCAATGGTGGCTTCGGTTATTATAGCCAGCGTTCCCTCCGAGCCGGACAACAGCCGGGCGACATCGAGATAATCCTCGCCCAAGACGCCGTCAAGGTTGTACCCGCAGCGGTTGATGGGACTTTTTAAACGGTGGGGACGGATCAAATCGGCGTTATCTTTCAGCATCGCGGCCAGGCGGTTAACCAGATCCCGTTTGCGCGGAATGGTGCTGGAGCTGGCGCCGTCGGTTAGCGGCTCACGGCCGAGTTCGAGAATTTCGCCGTCGGACAGGACCGCTTGAAGGCTGATGACGTAATTACGGACGGGGCCGTATTTCAACCAGCGGCTGCCGGCTGTGTCCAGGGCAATGAGGCTGCCCATGGTGGTAACCGCGGCTTTGGCCGGATCAGGGCCGAAGATCCGACCCAGCGGCCGCAACTGGGCATTGAGGCGCTCCAGCACCACGCCGGCTTGCACACGGACTTTTTCCGCATCGATGCGGATCACGTGGCGGAGATTCTTGGAAAGGTCGACGATTATTCCAGGGCCCAGCGATTCGCCCGCCGAGGCCGTGCCCGCGCCCCGGGCGTGAACCGATAACTTATGGTCGCGGGCGTAGCGCACGCAGACGGAAACGTCGGCCGCGCGGGTTGGGCGGACCACGGCCATGGGGCGAATTTCGTATATGCTAGCGTCGCTGGCATGGAGTTGCCTGAAAAAATCCCCGCACAAGACCTCTCCAGCCACCAGACCACGCAGATCGTCCTGAATACGTTCGCGCTGTTGGCCGTGTGGGACCATAAATTTGTACGCCTAACGTTAACGGCGATTACCGTAGATCAATGTCATCAGTTCCGCGCGCGTGGACGATTTGTTGCGGAAACATCCTTTCATAGCCGACGTGACGCAGACCGAGCCGGGTTTCCGCACTCCGCGAATAGTCATGCAGGTGTGCACAGCCTCGATGATCACCGCCACGCCCTTGGCGTGCAATTCATCTTCGAGGATCGTGGCGATTTGCTCGGTCATCCGCTCCTGGACCTGGGGGCGGCGGGCGACTTCGTCCACGACCCTTGCCAGCTTGCTCAAACCGACCACGCGCTCGTGGGGCAAATATGCCACGTGGGCGGCGCCCATGAAGGGCAGCATGTGATGCTCGCACATGCTGTTGAAGCTGATGTCGCGGACCAGGATCACTTCGTCGCAGCTCTCGCTAAAGAATTTTTTTAAATGTTGGCGGGGATCGACGTGCAGCCCCCCGAATAGTTCGGCATACATCCGCGCCACTCGGGCGGGCGTTTCGCGGAGTCCCTCGCGGTCAGGATTTTCTCCCACCGCCGACAGGATCTCCCGCACGGCACGTTCGATCCGCGCTTGGTCCACGGCTTGAGTGTAAATCTGCGAAGAAACCTGCCCATCCCCCAGTTCACCCTGCAGGCTGCCCTGGGTAATCTCACGCATCTCGGAATTAACGGCCATAATATTTCCTTATTATCTAACACTGAATCCATTTATAGTAAGCGCATAAGGATGATTGGTCAAGATGGGGCCAACCAATAAAACCGCGACGGGCGCTGACCGAAGGTTGGCCAGTCGCGTTAGTTTGCACTAAACAGGGGCGGGAAAGGATTAAAGTCCGTACTATCGCCCTCAAGTTCCTCGGTCGCGGCAGCTAAATATTTCAAGAGTAATTCCGTGCGGCGATAAACGTCAATCTCGGTCAGCAACGATTGTTTTTTACCCAGGTCTATGTCGAGCATGTAACTTATGATATCGGTCAACATGCCCAGGGAAACGTCCGTATCGGTCAATTGATCCAATTGTTCCTGGGCATCGGGTAGAAAGGGAAGAATGTGCAAAAAGGCTTTGTGAAGTTGATCATGCAACAAATCGTAGTCCTCGATTTCCTGGAATGGATAAAGATCTTCGCGAATTTCCACCCGGGCTTCTCGAAAACGGCGATTCGATTCCATTTCGTAGAGCAACTTAATCCGCCGCAGCCCCAACAATAAGACATTATACGTTCCATCGGCCAGACGGAAATAAGTGGTGATCCGTCCCAAACAAGCAACTGGATAAAGCGGGGGCCGGCCTTCGTAATCCCTTTCCCAGCCGGGGGCCAGCAACGCCATGGCCACCAGCCGATCGCCGGCTATGGCGTCCTCGAGCATATCGCGATAACGCGCCTCGAATATATGCAAGGGTTGCATTACATGCGGAAACAACACCAGATTTGGCAACGGGAACAACCGCACCTTTCCGGAAAACTGTTCCACGGCAAATGACAAATCCTCGAATTTAGACATGGCGACTCAACCTAAGTTCAAAATGATATTCCTTCCCAGCTGTATTATAGTCAGGACGGATATTGCCGGCCAATGATCTTCCCGGCGCGCCACTTGACAGCACGGGCTCGAAGCGGAGAGAATGTCGGCTGCTTATGAAAAGTCCAACAAAATGCGGGACTGGCTCCCGGCTTTTCCATGAAAACTGCTGAAATAAGGATTACGGCAGGGCGCCTATCCCCGATTTGTAACAGAGGATTATCCGTTTTTTACCGGTTTTTTACCTGGGAATCCTTGCTTATAACCCGATCAAGGTACGATCCATGCCCATTTCCGCTGATACAAAACAGTATGCCGCCAAAATAGCCGGGATTCTTCGGGAGCATTATCTCGACGCCAAATGCGAACTGGATTATCAAACCCCATTGCAGCTATTGATAGCAACGATTCTTTCCGCCCAATGCACCGATGATCGCGTGAATCTGGTCACTAAAAGCCTGTTTCTTAAATATCCCGACGCCGCCGCTTACGCCAATGCCCCGCAAAAAGATCTGGAGCGCGAAATTCAGAGCACAGGTTTTTATCATAACAAGGCAAAGAGCATCCAAAGCTGCTGCCAATCCCTCCTGGAGAGGTACGATGGACAGGTGCCGCATGATATCGAAAAAATGATTGAACTGCCCGGCATCGGACGAAAAACGGCAAACGTGGTTTTGGGCACGGCCTTTGGCATCGCATCCGGCATCGTCGTCGATACGCACGTCACCCGCGTAAGCCAGCGCCTGGGACTGACGCAGGAAAAGAATCCTGAAAAAATCGAACAGGATCTTTTAAGACAGTTTCCGCGGAAAGAATGGATCGCAATCAGCAATCGCATGGTCCACCACGGCCGTTATGTTTGCACGGCCCGGAAACCCCAATGCGATACATGCCCCCTGACAAGCATCTGCCCCCGGATCGGCGTTTGAGCGTGTTTTGCACTTATATTCATTGCAAATTGACAATTGCAAATTGCAAATTGCAAATTGAACAAAGAGAACGGTTCAAGTTCAGCGCGCAGCCAAGATTTTAGCTCTTGTCCAATTTGAAATTTGTAAATTGCATTATACAATTTGCAATAAGCATTCTCTAACCATCAACCACTTACCTTAACCACTTCTCTTCCCATGGTTCTTTCAGGATACGAAATCCGAAGCCAACTTGGCAAGAACATCGTTATCGAACCGTACGACGAGTCGCGGCTGAATCCCAACAGCTATAACTTGTCGCTGCACGACGAACTAATGGTCTACGAGGAACTGATCCTTGACATGCGCAAGGCCAATCGCGTGCGGCGGATGCAGATTCCTCCCGAGGGAATCGTGCTGCAACCCAATCAACTTTATCTGGGACGCACGGTCGAGCGGACCGAAACCCACAACCTGGTGCCAATGATCGAGGGCCGTTCGTCGATCGGGCGCCTGGGCCTGTTCGTACACGTGACCGCTGGTTTCGGCGACGTGGGCTTTTGCGGCTACTGGACGTTGGAGATGTTCGCCGTGCAACCGGTGCGCATCTTCGCCGGCGTGTCGATCTGTCAAATCTTCTACCACGACATCCGCGGCGAGTTCAGCGAATATAAAAGCGACAAGTACCAGAACAACACCGATATTCAGCCCAGCCTGCTGTTCAAGGAACTCTCACCCGGAACGGATAAAGACCCGCAGATGAAACTGCCGTTCGGCATGGAACGTTCGCACGGATAAGGCTTTCCACAGCGTAAGTATTATAGTAGAATAAAAACATTATTAGAGGCGTGGCATGAATTCTTCGCAAATTGAAATCCAGGCGGCCAAGGCCCAAAATGTGACGGTAAGCGACGAAGCCTTGTCGGTCGACCTGACCGATGGCCGAACCATATCCGTGCCCTTGGCTTGGTACCCGCGCTTATTATACGATGCTCCTGCAGAGCGCAATCATTGGGAGTTGATTGGCGACGGAGAAGGCATTCATTGGCCCGAATTAGATGAAGATTTAAGCGTGGAAGGGCTACTTTTAGGCCGACCGTCAGGTGAAAGCCAACAATCTTTACAGCGCTGGTTGGAGAATCGTAAAAAACGCCACGAATGATTAGGCAGATGGATGAAGGAAACGGATAAGTTAGGACCTTGTGTTCGCGTTCGTGCCGTCAAACCGTGTGATGGATTGAAGGTGATTATCACCTTCGACAACGACTCCCAGAAAGAGATCGACCTTGAGCCATACCTGCATGGACCGGTGTTCGAGCAGATACGGAACGATCCGGCCGTGTTCCACTCCATGAAAGTCGCGGGCAGCACAATCGCCTGGGACAACGGCGCCGATATCGACCCGGCTGTTTTGTACTACGGTTTGAATCCGGCATGGATGGAAAAGACCGAAACCGCTCGAACATAATATGTGAGGGAACTCCAATATGAGCTATTCATTTCTCGATCTGGCTTATGATGTTCTTAAACAGGCCGTGAAGCCACTCACATATCAGGAAATCTGGCAGGTAGCACAGGAGAAGGGGCTTTCGACCAAGGTCGAAACAGCAGGAAAGACTCCGTGGCAAACATTGGGTGCCCGACTGTATGTCGATGTGCGCGACAATGAAGATTCAGGAATCATTCCTATCGGGAAACGCCCAATTAGATTTTTTCTTAAGCAACGAGGAGCGGAGTTGCAACCCGATACGGTAAAGAAAATCGAAAGGGAAGAAACCAAAAGAACTGAAAAAAAGACAGAGTTCAATGAGAGGGATCTTCATCCTCTTCTCACTTATTTCGCCTATGCCAACCCTTTGTTCAATAGAGGCCGATCCATTTTTACGAAAACAATATTGCATGAAAAGTCAACACGATCGGGTTACAATGAGTGGATTCATCCCGACATGGTTGGATTTTATATGCCTCTTGACGATTGGCGACCTAATGTTATCGAGTTCAATCGCCTATGTGATAATAATTCATTGAGACTGTTTTCTTTCGAAATAAAGAAGTCTCTGTACAAAGGCAACTATAGAGAATCATATTTTCAGGCAGTATCTAATTCATTATGGGCGCACGAGGGCTACTTGGTCGCGGTAGATATTCTTCAAGACGACGATTTCTTGGCTGAAATCGAACGCCTTGCCTCGTCATTCGGAATCGGGATCATCCATATTGATCCTGCCGACATAGATGGTTCTCGAGTCTTGTATCCTGCTAGAATCAGAGAAACATTGGATTGGGAAACAATCAACAAACTTTGCGAGCAAAATTCAGACTTTGACAAATTCCTCCAAGATGTCAAAATCGATTTTGAAGGGAAACGTATTCATAGATCAGAATATGACTTGCTTGAAAAAGACATTATCAAATACATCAAAGACAAGATGAATATCGAACAAGGCGCTGGATCTATTATTTGATCCGCGTCAGATCACACGTGGCTAAGGTATGACGATTTTAATTATTGCATCAGATATTCTTTATGACTTAATGACCGCAAAGGGCAAAAACTCGATTACGAAGATATCGAACACTATCAGAAAATCGTCGTTGCACTAAAAGAAACGTCGCGGCTGATGAAGGAAATCGACGAGTGCATCCCCGGCTGGCCGATTGAATGATTATATGGTTGGCATTCCAAAAGTATTGGAAGTATACCCCGAGCAGAATCAATTGCTTCGTGTCCTGTTCGATAACGGCGTGGAGAAGGTCTATGATTGTAAGCCAATCATCGAGCGATTCGGCTTCCATTTATTATTGAATGACGCTATTTTCAAGCTTGTCCATGTGGATCCCGGCGGATACGGGATTTCTTGGAACGCCGATATCGACCTTAGCGAATATGAATTATGGACGAATGGCACCGCGGTCGAAGATAATTATCACATCACAGAAAAGTAATTATCCACCGCCTTGTCGATGTATTCGTTGGTGATTTCCAGGGGATGGTTGTAATACAGGCAGTAATTGCGGATTTGCAGGAGCAGGTCGCGGGGATGGCAGAAGCGGAACGGGCGGCCGTGTTTCTTGTAGTATGCGCCGATAAGATAATCGATGGGCTCCTTGCGGTAGGGAATTCCCAGCTTGGTGGCCATGATGGCGAAGAGGGCGTGGAATTCTTCCTCGCTGGGATCGACGACTTCAATTTTATATGGAATACGCCGCAGGAAGGCCTCGTCGACCAATGCCCGAGGCTCCAGGTTGGTGGAGAAAATGATGAGTTGATCGAAGGGCACCCTGATTTTTTTGCCGTTGGGCAAATTCAGGTAGTCGTAGCGTTTTTCCAGGGGGACGATCCAGCGGTTTAGGAGTTCGTCGATCCGCATGTGCTGGCGTCCGAAGTCGTCGATCACGAGCGTGCCGCAATTGCTCTTCAGTTGCAGCGGCGCTTCGCAGATGCCTGTTGCGTGATTAAGCGAGACCTCCAATTGCGACATGGTCAATTCGCCGCCGGTGACGATCGTGGGCCGGCGGATGCGGATCCAGCGGCGATCGATTTTCCGCTGGTCTATCAGCCCGTCGCTGGCGGGCAGGGGCAATTCTTCGTGGTTCACCGGGTCATAAAGGCGGATGATTTCGCCGTCGATGCCGATGGCGCGGGGAATCCAAATTTCCTGGCCGAAACTGGCGGTTATCCGTTCGGCGATGCTGGTCTTGCCATTGCCCGCCGGCCCGAACAGGAACAAACCGCGGCCGGAGTTGATCGCCGGCCCCAGGCGGTTCAGCATATTCTTGTTTAGCAACAAGTCCTGGAATGCGCGGTGCAGGTCGTCGGAAGTGGGGTGCTGTCGAATGAGCGACTGGGCCTCGACGCTGTGTATATAATCCTTCAAGGAGACCGGCGCCGAGCCGAAATAACTGGCGTACTGGGCCAATCGCCGGGCCCGCTCCCGCCCCAGATCGGTCAGTTGGTACTGAAAATCGTTTATCATCGCCGATCCGCGGTGGCAAACCAGTTGTTGGTTTTTCATGTCGCGGAGCAATGAATCGACAGCGATGAAAGGCAGTTTTACTTGTTCGGCAATATCGCGGCCGTTGACGTCGCCCCGGGCCAGGAGGAATTTTAAAATCAATGCCTCGACTTCGCTTTCGGCCAATCCGGCGTCCTGGAATGATTC
>JBEKZY010000054.1:0-20486 GCA_049509395.1 Thermoguttaceae bacterium
TATTACAGCAGTTGATTGAGCGCAACGTAATAACTTTGGAACAAGATTTTCGGGTATTCTTTTTTTGTATAAGTTTGTTGGATCAATTCCTTCTACTAATGTAAATGATTTTCTAGTGTAAATGGCATTCTTGAGTTCTGCTGGAAGTTCCTCTAGTCGTATATTATATGGTTCCAGCGCTTTTTTTAGTTGAGATTCCCAAGATGATATTGGTAAGTCTTTCGCTGAAGTGACGTCTGGAATAAAACCCGGAGTTCCCCTCTCTATTGTATTTTCTGGACCTTCAAATCCCTTGCAGTTAAGTTTTCCATCTTGAATGCCTAATATTCGTGTTCTTCCGGTGAACATTCTATACATGTAAGCTTTCCCACCGTTGCCTTGGGTTTGTTCTTCATTAATTTCCGCTCCTCTTCCTGACGCTGTCGGATCTTGCCAGGTACTCCAAGCATTCACATCATTTAAAGTAGCGCCTCCAACATCAAGCACGCCCAATATTGCTGGCGATTCTATATCACCATCTTTCATCAATATTAATGCTGATCGATGTTCATCTAGCACATTTGCTCTATCAGCTTGATATGCCCTCCTTACATTTTTTAACCATTCCGCAATTCCATCATCATGGTTATTAACCCAACGAGAAACTGATAGAAGTGTTCCTAGTTCATGAAAACGAATTTTATCATCACGTTCAATAGTCATTTGAGCCCCTCCGGCATTAAGTGAAAGTTTTGTTATTTACTAAATTTTCTAGTTGGAAGTTGTTCCCAACAAGTACGTACTTTTTGTATAATTTCTCTATATGCCTGAACGGAATACCCTTTACGTCCATGCTGCTTCACTAAATCAAGTGATTTTATCCATTTAAGGCATAGGTAAGGCTGATAAGAAGGGATTTCGGTATTAAGAATTGCTACAACTTTAGGTAGGATCTCTTCCATAGTAAAAAGATGGCTTCGATCATTTATCTTAGAGAGAACCTCAACTAAGCCAAATAGTACATTTGATAGCGATTTGTGCTCATATTCTCCCTTATGTTTTGAATATCCGACTTTGACTAGAAAATCACCATTGCGATAAAACATGGGATATAATGAGCGACGCCTCTTCCGTTCTACTGCCTTAACACCAGACTTGTGTTTTTCTATAGATGAAGCCGGCAAGATGTCTTTTATGATCTGAAGGTTATTAACCGCGGAATTATTCGATGGGATTTCTTCCAATCGATTAATCAACGCTCCAATTTCCCGAGCAGTCTCTAAGATAATAGTGGCTCGGTCATAATCTCGCTTGCTCGCAGATTCATTGGATAATTCTATGAGTGTCTTTTCTGCAGTAGTCAAAACAGTAATAACTGGGTCGTTTTCCATATTGCTATTATACAACGAAAATACAGGCTGTCAATATAATACAGGTATACCATAATAAATTTATCTGTATATTTATGGAATAATGGGTTATATGGATAAAATGCAATAGGCAACAAACAGTTGGTTTGTTCAATTGCATCCCCCTCAACTACTATCTTCCACACACTACAGAGGCTTTAGACTGAATAATAGATTTAATCCCGGGGATCCCATACTTTTTTCATGTTTTTAGATCCAATTGCCACTAACTGCTTACTCTTTATGGCAACCAAAGTCATTTGGGCCAGCGAGTCGGAGATGCGTTGACTTATGAAGTGTTCGAGCAGGCCCGCGAGAGAAGCGGGGTCGATTTGCCCGCCCCCTTGCGCTTATGAGCCTAGCAGGCGGGCCGAGAAATGTCAATCTAGGCGATAGAGATTTGAGATTAGAGATTAGGGATAGGAGATAGGGAATATGGACAATAGGGAATAGGGGATCGCTCGTTTTCAGGCAGAGCAAAGGAAGGAAAAAGGAGGTGGCGGGAATATATGTCGCCCCTTCGGGGCTTTTGTGAAGTTGTGATGATCTTTCCCAGGGGCTTACGCCCCTGGCTACATGATGCCGTCCCTTCGGGACTGAACCCCGAACCCTGAACCTTGTATCCAAAACCCTGAACCCTCTATCCCGAACCCCAAACCCGAATCCTGGATTCTGAACTCTGAACCCAGACAGGAATGTCCGGTCTCCTGGAACTAACCACTGACCACTGACCGCTGACCGCTGACCACTGACCACTGACCGCTGACCGCTGACCACTTTATCTCATGTTCTCCCCCATCCACTTGATGATCCGGTCCTGCGTCGCTTCCGGCAGCCGGTTGTAGTCCCAGGGTTCGTCGAGTAGGAGTTTGTCGGCGGCGTTGTATAGGGAATAAATCTTGCGGGCGTTCTCCACTGCGGCGTGAACGTCGGCCGGCGCGGCGTCGCGATCCAGTTGCGGTTGGAGGACGAAGACGGGGCGCGGGGCTATGGCCGAGATCAGTTCGGTGTAGTCGTAGGGGATGCGGGATTCATCGCCGATGAAAAAGCCCAGCCGGGGCAGCAGGCCGTGGACGTGGCTCAGGCGGGCGATGCCGCCGTCGCCGCGATCGGCCGTGTCCGTGCGCATGGGAGTAAACCCGCAGATGCTTACCACACCTTTTACACGCGAATCAAGCGCCGCCGTATAGATACCCAAAGTTCCGCCCAGCGAATACCCGAATAGATATATTTTCTCGGGATCGATTTTTGCGTTTTTTTGCAGCATATCGACGGCCGCGCGGGTGTCTTCGACCATGCGGCCGAGTTGGGACCAGTGGGGATAGCGGTCGTAAAAACGTCCGGCCTCGGCGATGCGGGAGCCAAAGCCGATCTGGTCGAAGGCGAACACGGCGTATCCGGCCTTGACCAGGGCAAGGATGGGACTAAGGTCGCGGCGATAACTCCACTCGTATCCCATGGCATAACCGTAGCCGTGGAGCCAGATGACAACGGGCAGTTTGGCGTCGGGCGCGGCGTCGGCCGGATAATAAAGATCGCCGGAGGCGTCGTATCCGAAGCGGATTCCAAGTTGATTTGCGGCTTGATCCTTTTCGGGGTTGCGCCAGCCATAGGACGCCCCGGATTGAATGACCATCAAGGCCAGATTGGGCGTGATTTGTTGGGGATTCGTGGCTGGGGCAGCGGGCGCCGGCCCTCGAGCGCCGCCGCGGGCGGCAGGCGGGCGGCCCGGGAACATGCCTCCCATGCCGGTAAGCATGGGCGGTTCGTCGCCGAGCATAAGGCGGACGGAATTTTGGATGTCGGGGAGATGCTTTTCCCAATCGGCGGCGGTGGAGATTTCGGGGCCGCGTTCAGAGTCTGGTCCGCGATCAGCCCTCACCCCCGGCCCCTCTCCCAAAGGGCGAGGGGAGGTTGTACTTGCCCCGATGGTTAGAAGGTCGTCGGTTTTGTGTTTTGGATATTGAGAGAGATCGATTTTTTCACCGCTATCGTTTTGCCAACGGTCGAAATCGTATCCGTAGAGTTGCTCGGTCGGCCAGGTGAGATTGGAACGGCCGAACTGGATGTCGAACCAATCGAGATAGTTTTCGATGTCGCCCGGCGTAGTGCCGTGGAAGCCGGGCCTGTGATACAAGGCGAGGCGTTCGGGATGGCCCAGCAGGCGGTAGGCTTTGAGGGCCGAGAGGTATGACTGCTCATCGGACCAGGGATCGGATACGGCGTCGTTTATGCCGAAGGAGATCATGCACGCCCGGGGCGCGACCAGGGCCACCAGTAGGTTGCCATCGACGGGGAGGCGATCTTCGCGTCCGGAGAAGAAGCGCAGACGGGGGAGGAACCAGGTGGGAAAGGAGCGGGTAGTGGTTTCGATGCCTTCGCCCATGCCGCGTTCGCCGGCCAGGCGATAGGGCAGGGAGCCGCCCACGCCGGAACTGGATACGATGACGGCGGTGATGCGGTCGTCGAGGCCGGCTTCGATGAGAACTTGTTTGCCGTCGCGGGAATGCCCGGTAAGGCCGACGTGTTTCATGTCGGCTTCCTTGAGGGTTTCGAGATAATCGAGGACCATTGTGCCGGCCCAGGCCCGGCGGGGCAGCAGCGCGAAGTCGTATTTCGGATAAAGGGCGGCCAGGGCGTCGGCGTCGTCTTGGCCGTCGGAGCCGGCGTAAATTGCGCAGAGGTATTTGCGCCGCAGGGCCTGTTGGGCCCAAGGCCGGGCCCAGGTCGGGCCCATGAATACGGGGAACGGTCCGGGGCCGTCGGGAATGAGCAGTTCCACGCGCATTGTGCCCTTGCTTTCGGGGCCGAATTCCAGGCGGACGTGGCGAGTCCGGTATCCAGGGCCGGGCGTTTCATCGATTTCAACGGCGCGGTCGAGCTTTGGGTGCGGCG
This sequence comes from Thermoguttaceae bacterium, assembly GCA_049509395.1. Classification (GTDB taxonomy): domain Bacteria; phylum Planctomycetota; class Planctomycetia; order Pirellulales; family Thermoguttaceae; genus JBEKIK01. The sequence goes on from JBEKZY010000054.1 coordinate 4,284, forward strand.
GAAACGTGCCCAGGGCATATTGTTCGAATAGTTTATGGATTTCCTCTTTGCGCGTATTCCACTGGTCGGCGGTGCGGACGGGCCGGCCATCGAGGAAACGCAAGGGATCGGGCAGGTAATTCATGCGGGGCAGGGCGTCGAAATCGGGCGGGAGTTCGCCGCTTGTTGTAAGCCATTGCTGGAAGGCGGGGGCGTCGGGCAGGGTTTTTAGGAGCTTGTCGAGATAATCGCGGCGCTCGTCGGCGGTCATCGAGCGAAGCGGATGGGTTGCCGCTAACATGAACATCATTGCCAGAATGGTTTTTAAAACATGTCTAGATAATTCAGCATGGATTTTTAGTTTCATGTTTTTTCCTCATGTACAATATGACAACCGGGCAAATAAACATTTTATCTTCCATTTATCATATTGATCGTGTGCGGCCGATGCAACCGGGGGCAATAGAATGTCGAGCAGCCGCATTTAATGGCACGATTTAGGAAATTTTCAGTGGTTGGCACACATGAGAGCCCCATCTTGTATGCTGTGCATCACGCGGAGATAATATGTGAATAAAGTTCACACCAGACTTAGGACAAGGTCTGGCAAAGTATTACGGTTAAACCGTTTTTCATTCAATTCGCTTGTGTTTTATGCATATAAAACGACAGGTGTTTTCCGAAACCAGTTTTTTTGGGAGGGTATTGTCATGACTAGACGATTTGCAATTGGCGTTTTGACGGTTGCGTACATGCTGTTTCTGGCCGCGTCGTTGGCTCCGGCCGGGGAAGATATTCTTAAGTTGGTGCCGGACGGGGCATCGGGATTCTTGATGATCAATCGCCCGGCAGACGTGGACGCCAAGATTCAGGCCCTGGGGCGCGAGATGCAACTTCCCGTGCCGAGCCCGTTGGCGATGCTTAAAGGACAATTTAATATTCAGAACGGATTGGATGAGAATGGGACAATGGCCGTAATAACGCTGCCGCCTGAGCAAGAGGGCGCAATACCGACTGTGATCGTGCTTGTTCCAGTTGCCGATTACGGCAAGTTTCTTAGCAATGTCGGCAGGATCCTTCAGGAAAATGAAAAAGAGGCTGTTACTAAGATCGAGGTTATGGGAATCCCGGCCTGGGTCCGAAATATCGGCGGATATGCGGCGCTGACCGACGCTGCGCACAAGGATGTGCTGGAGAATACATTAAAGCTTTCCAATGAAGCACCGGCCGGATTAGCGGCGTGGCGGGAATGGCTGGGGGCGAATGACGTTGCCGGGGTAATTCTACAACCGGGGATCAAGCGGATCTCGGCCAGGGCGCAGGAAGCGATTCGCAACATGAAACCGTCGCTGGCGCAGGCCGGCGATCAGGCAAAAATGGCAGCGGAAGTGTTCGACATTTACGCGTCGATATTTCAGGCCGCGGAAAAGGAAGTTTCGACTTGCGGGATCGGCCTGCAACTCGACAAGCAAAACACTGTGCGCATAACCAGCCGCACGGCGCTGGTTTCCGGGGGCCAGTGGGCCCGACTCATTACGCAAAAGTCTGCGGCAGGCGAAAATCTGTTAAAAGGGCTTCCTGACGAGCCTTTTGTGGCGGCCGGCGGCGGGGTGGTTTCAGAAGCAATGTTCGATGAGTTGATGAAATTCTCCTTCAACATGATGAAGTCCATGCCCGATCTTTATGGATTGAGCGAGGAACAAGTCAACAAGATGTCGGAAACGTCGATGCAGTCGCTAAAGGGAATACGCGGCGCATCGTTCATGCTGGGTGTGAGCCAGGGCAGTGAGCCGATGTACTCGAAATTTATTGGTGTGATGCAGGTTGATAATACCCAAGAGTTCATGGCGAATTATGAGAAGTATCTCCAGCAGTACGGCGAGTTAATCAAGGACGCCCATAGCCCGATTTTACAACCCATGACTGTCGAAAAAACTGAAATTGGAGGCGTTGCCGGTCTGCAGATCACCATGAACGTCCCGCAGCCGCCCGGTGGCGCTCAGGTGCCGCAACAAGCGCGAATGATGGAGACGCTATTGGGGCCAAGCGGAAAGATCACAACCTGGTTGGCACCCCTTGATGAGCACAACATTGTGATGGGTTATGTGAGCAAAGAACACTTGCAACAGGCGATGGAAGCGATAAAACAGGGCAAGCCGGGTTTGGCGAAGGAAGCAGGGGTGTCGAAGACCGCCGGCATGCTTCCGCCGGATGCCGTATTGATCGGCTATTTGAGTCCGCAGGGAATGATTGAATTTGTCAAGCGGATGGCGTCTGTCATTATGCCTGCGGAAATGAAGGTGGAGGAGAAGATTCCTGAATTTCCCAAGACGCCGCCGATTGGATTTGCAGTTACGACGGCCCCCAATGAACTGCAAACGTGTTTGGTTGTTCCCGGCGAAGTGCTTTTGGCAGTCCCTAAGTACATAGAAAAGATCACTTCACCGCAGGCCATGCAGACCAAAACTAATGACAAGGAGGCTGAGGTACAGTACAAACTGGGCGAGGAAGCGCTGAAAAATGAAAAAATGGATGAGGCGATCGAGCATTTTCAGCGAGCCCTGATGTTAAAGCCAGTTTACGCTGAAGCTCACAATGGCTTGGGCGAAATATTATTTAAAAAAGGCCGGATTCAGGAGGCTATTGAGCATTACAGGCAAGCCCTGCGATTGAAGCCTGATTATCCCGAGGCACATAATAACCTGGGCAGCGCGTTGGTGGACGTGGGCCGGCTGCAGGAAGCGATAGAGTTTTTCAAGCAAGCCCTGCATATTAAACCCGACTTTGCCGAGGCACATTACAATTTGGCGTTGGCTTATGCCAAGACAGGCCGGTCGGCTGAGGCCGTTGCATCGGCTCAAAAGGCTTTGGAACTTGCCAAGTCGCAGGGAAAGACGGAGCAAGCCGAGAAGATTGAAGATTGGTTGAAAGCCAATAGCGCAGGCCAGGCAGAGTAGCCTGATACGCGATCCCCTTCTGAAAGATAATTAACAGGGCTTTCACGAAAGATGGCGCTCCAATATGAAAACGCAGAAAAAATATCGAAACAATTTGTTGTTGATGCTGCTTTTTATCGGGGCATATCTCAGCCGGGCGGGAATAACGCTTGCCGACGATGAGACCATAGATTACGCCAAATTCAAAGAACCTCCGGCCGAGTACCGGGGAATTTGCTGGATGCATTTCAACCTTTCCAATATGTCTGAAGACCGCGTAGTCGCCGGCGTGCAGGCAAACGTCAAGCGCGACTCGTGGGGGTCGTTTATGATCGAATCTTCCGGCGGTTCGACCAGCGGATTGTCGCCGATGTGGCCGGTGAAGATGGGACGGGCATATGATGGAGCGCTGACGTACCTGCACAAGGTGAAAGACGGGCGGGATATCTACTTCTTTGCCAATTCCACTGATAAAGCGGTTGATACGAAAGTCGCACTGCGGGGAGATAAAAAACTAGCCGTTTGGAATATACATATCGGAGAGAAACAAAGCGCGGAGGTCACAAAAACGGAAACCGACGGGCAGCCGGTATCGACCGTGTATCTGGTTTTGCCGCCGGTTACATCCACATTTTTCGTTCAAGAGTAAATTGGAATCTTGACCAGGGTAACATCCCGAGGGGCAAGTACATGAAGAGCCGTTGGATGAAAGTTACTTTGGCTCGTATCGCCTTGACGGCATGGCTGGCCTGGTTGCTGGCGCTTGGCATCATGGCGTGCTTGTCGTATGCGCGGATCCTTCACGCAAGCTTCATGTATATGGCCATCCCATTGGCCGTGCAATTGATATGTGCCGTCGCAGTGTTAGGCGGCGGTATTTGGCGGATGATTCGCGGACCGCGGCGGTGGAATACCGTTGCGTGGATGCTGTTCGGAGCATTGCCCACACTGTGGATTGGGGCATATCTCGAATATTTGCTCAATTTTGGGGCTGGAAGGATTCACCGACCAAATTTGTTGATTTATTGGGCCGAAGCAGCGTCTTCTTTGATAGGGGAACCGTATGTTCGAGTGTGCTACCCTTATCGATACGAGGGCGAACGGTTTGTCATGTGGTCCGATTCGCCCAAGTGCGATGAAAAACAAATGGCGGCAATGGATGCACACATACTTGCGATGGAAAAATCGCTCGGCCGTCGATCCGATTACAAAGTGTATTGGGTGCGTGGACCCGTGTGGGGCATTGGCGGAAAATATGTATTTGGGTGGGCGCTGGGTAGTCCATCCTCGACGCCTTCAGACGGGACCGATGGATTAAATTATATAGATCGGCACGAGGTTGCCCACTTCGCTCTGGACCAATTACGTCCTAATGGCGACCACCTCGAAGTGCCGATGTTGCTAATCGAGGGCTGGGCCGAGTTCAATTCCGGGCGACGCGCGGAATCTTGCCGGGCGCGAGCTTGGGCAACTCAAAGAGAAGGAGAACTGCTCAACCTCCACTTGTTGACCGGTCCTGATTGGTTTCATGTTTCCGCCGGGCCGATGTATTGGCAAGGGAGCGTACTGGTCGAGTATCTGCTGCGGAGATTCGGGTACGAGAAATTTCTAGAATTGTGCAGCACTTGCCACGAAGATTCTTTTAATGACGATGTCAAAAGCGTCCTTGGCCTTGATTTGGACGAGTTGGACAAGACTTATCAACAGGACCTGGCCGCACAAGATTCGCCCGACAAGCGGTTTCTCATGTCCGCGAAACTTGGAGACGGCGTTGATCGGGATCAGTGGCGGCGATTTGTTGAAGACTATTGTGCGGGCGCTGCACATCTGCGCGCGCAATTTCGGCAATCGAGCGTGACCATGGTCCAGAATATTAATTGGACGGATAAAAACGGGCAGGACAAATCAAGAGATCATGATCGCGTCGAGTATTATAACGACAACAAGAGGCAGGCACGCATTTGGTATTTCCCTGAGCATACAGACGCCGAAGTAGTATCGCCGGAGGCATCATTCTGGTTAATCAAGGACGCTGCCGGCCGGCCGTGGCGAATTTCCCGCTACACAGCCCGAGATCGCCAGAGATATTTAGATGCCATAGCCACAATCCCCGAGAATCCATTGTACTTGGAAACATCACTTGACCCTTTGCAGTTTCAGTCTTACATAACAGAGATCACCATCACGGGCATTCGTTTGAATAATCTGGATCATCAATTTGTGCGTATTTATCATGAACGCACGTTCGACAGGAAGAACATCGCGCTTTTGCCAAAACGGTCGCGGGGATGGTGGGATCTTGATCCGCAATGCGATTACGGGCTGGTCGAAGGGAAATTCGAGGATCTTGACGAACAGGGAAATCCCACCGGTTCCGCGCACGTCACCGTTGAATATGAAACAATCGATGATAGACATGTGCCGAAGGCGGTTTGTTCCGAGCATATTGCTTCGAAAGGCATGTCGCAGCAGTGGACCATTAAAACCGAGTCTTGCCAGTTCGGCCCGCCGTTGGCGAAAGTATTCGAATTGGCCTCGTACGGAGATTTGCATCCAAAAATAAGTATGAACAAACCGTCGTCCCAAATCGGGATTCTCACATGGATCGCCAGCGGATGTACGCTGCTGGATTTGCTAATGGCAACCTGTTTAGCACTGAATAAATTGCGACGTCAATGATAATGGGGATTGCATTTCGCAATCCGCGAAGTTATAAAAAAATCGATATTCTTACCTTATCACATCTGGGATTAAACTATGACAACTATTAAAAATACAAACGAAGAAGGAATGAATCGGCGAAAATTTATTACGGCAGCGGGAACTGCCGCGGCGGGTACGGCCGCACTTACGGCGGGTTTGCCCTTGGCCTGTGCTAGGTCGGCTGAAAAAGAGGCTGAAAAACAAGACGCAAAAGGGCCCAACATGGAGGAACTGGACCGCGTGGCGGAGGAGCCGGTGCTGAAACTGGACGGACTGAGATCGCCGGTGGTGATCGATTCGATACGGCTGCTTAAGAAAGGCAAGGAATTCCTGGTCCACATACGATCGAAGGACGGGGCGGAAGGCGTGTCGTTTGTAAATGAAACGCGGGGCGACATGTTTGCCCCAATACTCGATCAACTCGTTATCCCGTTTTTCATCGGAAAAGACGCGAGGGACCTGGAGAATCTGCTTTGGGAGTTGTACCGCTGGAAAAGCAACTACAAGCTTTACGGCCTGGCCTTTTGGAGCACGCAGGCATGGGTGGAATTCGCGATTCTCGACATGCTGGGGCGGATCACAGGCAAGCCCATGGGAGCGATGCTGGGCGATATCGTCCGCTTAGAGGTGCCAATTTACGTGGCCAGCGGCAGGCGCGACACTACGCCGCAACAGGAGGTGGAATATCTGCAGACGTTGCTGGAACGCTCCGGGGCCAAGGCCTTGAAGTTTCGAGTCGGCGGCCGGATGAGCCGGAACGCCGACGCCATGCCCGGGCGAACGGAGAAGCTGATTCCATTGGTGCGGAAGACGTTCGGCGACAATATAGACATTCACGCCGATGCGAACAGCTCGTACGATCCGCCCAAGGCAATCGAAGTGGGGCGGATGCTGGAGGAAATCAAGGCGGTGTACTTCGAGGAGCCCTGTCCGTTCGATCATTTTGGAGATACCAAAAAAGTGGCCGACGCGCTGGAGATTTCCATAGCAGCCGGAGAACAGGAATACAGCGATTGGCGGCACAAGTGGATCATCGCCAATCGGGCAATAGACGTTGTGCAAACGGATTTGTATTACTACGGCGGGCTGGTGCGGGCCATACGGGTGGCGCGGATGGCCCAGGCCGCCAAATTACCAATTACGCTGCATCTTTCCGGCGGAGCTGGATTTGTGTACATGCTGCATTTTGCCTCCTGCGTGCAAAATATCGGGCAGTATCAGGAATACAAACTTGGAACAGAGACGTATGGGAGTTTGTTCGACCCGGCGATTAAAGTGAAAGACGGGAAGATGAGCGTACCGGCCGGGCCGGGTTTGGGGATAAAAGATCTCAAGGAATTGTTGCAGAATGCGGCGGAAATTAAATGATGTCATTAAAAAGTAGCAGGCACATGGAGCGTGCCGTTTGTCCGAAGTGGATAGGTTCTAAAAACATCACAGACGGCACACGGAGTGTGCCTGCTACAATGACGCGATCCCGTTTATTTTCATGCCACGGGGCCGCGGGGCAGATTGAGATAGTTTTGGTATGTATTGGGTTCGCCTTGAACAACCAAGACGTATAGCAATCCGCCTTCTTGCCAGGCGGAGGCGGAAAGGCCGCCCGTGGTAAATGGGCGATAGAGAGGTTCATTGCCCAGCCCCTCAGCGCTTTGTTTGATGACGTAAAGGGTAGCCCGCCGGCCGTTGCGACCCGGCAAATCATAAGCTATTCCAGCCCGGCCCAAAAAATCGCGAATTTCCCGCCAGCAAATGCCTTGGGAAAAAATAACCGCCCGGCTGAATGGATAGGCTTTGGGCGGAGATTTTTCGGTCAATATAATTTGGCCATGGGCCGTGTCGGCCTCGAAAAAACGAATTGCCTCGTCAATTACGGTTTGCTCGGAATAACTTTCGACGTTATGAAAATTCAGCCACAAAGCGATAAACAGCACCACGGCCGTGGATAAAAGTCCGCCGGCTAGAAGCAGCCTTCGCCGCGAAACATTTCGCTTGCCCTGCGGAGGCGATGACGTGGCTTTTTCCTCATCATCTATTATATTTGTCGGCCGGTCCGGTTTCGGATTTGACTGGTTAGATGCCGGAACTTCTATCGGTGCGTGGGATAAACGATGCAAAACACGTTGAATCAAGCCTGGTGGAACGGATACGTCTTGGAACGCGGCGGCGATTTTTCCGTCGAGATGCTCGATGCGATCGAAAACTTTTTGCAAATCAGGGTTAGCCGCCATTTCGGCGGAAAGCTGCGCCATCGCCGGATCGGCCGGGTCACAGACGCCGGAAGGGCATGATTCCAAAGCTTCCCAAGTTTGCTCGTCAAGATGAAGATGCTTTTTCATTAAATGTCACCTCTTCCTTGCAGCGTAATTGGCGGATGTCGTTTCCGCGACGGCCGCTTTGAGGAAAACAATTTTGTCCTTAACCGGGCTTTAGCCCGGGCCAGCCGGCTCATTACCGTACCGATGGGCAAATCCAATTCTTGGGCGATATCCCGATAGGAACGCTCCTCAAAATAAAACATTGCCAATATTACTCGGGAGATTTCGGGAATTTCGTCGAGGGCGGCTTGGAGTTGCTCCGGTTCGATGTCGTTCTGTTTTGGGGTATCAAAACTGAGATGGTCGAGAATAAAGGGCAAATTGGATTCGATAATAGGGCGTTGGCGTTGGCGATCGCGAAGAAAGCAATTTCGGAGGATAGTGAATAGCCAGCTTCGCGAACTATCTATATTACGCAGTTGTCCTATATTGCCTTGAGCGGACAGAAAGACCTTTTGGGTGAGGTCTTCGGCGTCGGCCACCGATCCGCATAGGCGATATGCGTAACGGTATACCGCCTGGTAATTTGCGGCAACTAGTTGGGCAATATCGAACCCGGCCTTATCTTCGGCCATATCACTTCCTCTTACTAGAGACGTGCAACCGGTAAGTTATTCCCCTATGCGGGGAAAAAATTGGGGGCAGGCCGTGATTTTTATTACTCAATTGTATAATGTGTGGAATAATTGCCCAGTGGTTGGTATCTACTTGTGTGGTAAGCAGGAGAGGTTCCTGCGAACAATTAACCGATCACAATGATAACATGGAAAAGGTGAAACGATGAAGAAGTTTGCCCTATTTGCAATGATTATTTGCGCCAGCTTTATGAGTTTTGGCTGCGCCGAAAAGAAAGCGGAAAAGAAGGCTACTCCGCCCGCGGCTGAACAACCGGCCGGGGGTGGCACCGAGAAACCCGCCGAAGAGAAGCCCGCCCAGTAGTTTTATTTTGTTTTTGCTTCTGTTTGTAATGTTAAAAACATAAGATCTGCAACAATATAAATCTGAAATGACAACTTTTAAGGGGAAGGACGCTAAATGCGACGTCCTTCCCCTTTGTGTTTAGTGGATTTAATAATGCCCTCTGGTGTATTCACCCGGGGATAATGAGTCTCTGAAAAACGTTTCGGGAAAAAATCAGAACTGGAGCGTTTTGCCCGGCATTTCCGGGCCGGCACGGCCCGGCTCTGATGAATAAAATTGGACATTATTTACTTGAGATCCAATAAGATGAAAACCTATGTTTTTTTGGGGCGGGGAATTTTGCCGCCGGGAAGATGTTTTCTGCGCCGTCCGCGCTCTTCACGCGTGGCATGGCGGATTACCGCCTGATCCAGGGATTTGCCCATTTGCTCGCGTAATTGAATGATCCGATCCCTGAGGGCCGCCGCCCGTTCGAATTCCAGGGCATCGGCCGCGGCGATCATTTCGGCTTCCAGTTCATCGAGATATTCCTCGGTTATATATTGGGCCTCATCGGCGCGGCCCACTGCGGCGTTGGATCGGGCATGTGCGGCGGTCTCAGCCTCGATGCCGGCGCGGATGCCTTTGCGGATCGTCTCAGGCGTGATGCCGTGCTCGGCGTTATAAATATTTTGCATTTCACGGCGGCGGCGGGTTTCCTCGATCGCCCGTTGCATGGAGTCGGTCACCCGGTCGGCGTACAGCATCACTTTGGCGTTGACGTTCCGGGCGCTGCGGCCGATGGTCTGCATGAGCGAGGTTTCGCTGCGCAAGAATCCTTCCTTATCGGCGTCGAGGATGGCTACCAAGGAAACTTCGGGCAGGTCCAGGCCTTCGCGCAGCAGGTTTACTCCCACCAGCACGTCGAAGTTTCCCTGGCGCAGGTCGCGGAGCAATTCCACGCGCTCGAATGCGTCCAGGTCGCTGTGCAGCCATTTGCAGCGGACATTTTGCTTGCTGAAATAGGCCGACAAATCTTCGGCAAGGCGCTTGGTCAAGGTAGTGACCAAAACGCGCTCGCCTGCTTCGGCGCGGCGGCGGATCTGCTCTAGAAGATGGGGAACCTGAGTTCGGGCGGGTGCGACCTCGATTTCCGGATCCAACAGGCCTGTGGGACGTATTACTTGTTCGACTACCTTTCGGCCGGTCTTTTCCATCTCGTACGGCCCGGGTGTGGCCGAGACGAAAATCGCCTGTTTTATTCGCGACTCCCATTCCTCGAACCTCAGCGGGCGATTATCCAAGGCGCTGGGCAGGCGGAAACCGTGTTCGACCAGGGTCACTTTGCGGTTATGGTCGCCGGCATACATCCCGCGGACTTGCGGCACGGTTACGTGCGATTCGTCGACAAACAGCAAAAAATCGTCGGGAAAAAAGCTGAACAGGGTGTCGGGCGGCGAGTCCGGCGGGCGCCCGGAAAGCGGGCGGCTGTAATTTTCGATCCCCGGGCAATAACCGACCTCGTGCAGCATTTCGATGTCGTAACGGGTGCGGGCGTTAAGGCGATGGGCTTCGAGCATCTTGCCTTGGGCCTTGAACTGTTCGAGGCGGTCTTTTAATTCCTTGCGGATTTCATCTACCGCCTGCTGGATGCGTTCCTCGGGCATGACGAAGTGTTTGCAGGGATAGACAAACATCCGCTCGGAGCGTTCAACGACTTCTCCGCTTACGGGATTGATGATGGAGAGTTGCTCGACTTCGTCGCCCCAAAATTCCATGCGAAAGGCGATTTCCTCGTAGGTGGGCCAAACTTCGACGCAGTCGCCGCGGACGCGGAATTTGCCGGGCTGAAATTCAAAATCGTTCCGCTCGTATTGGATATCGACCAATTTGGCCAGCACCTGGTCGCGATCCACGGTCTGGCCGACTTCCAATCCCACCATCATTGCCCGATAATCCTCGGGCGAACCCAAACCATAAATGCAGGACACGCTGGCCACGATAATTACATCGCTGCGGCTGACAAGTGCGCTGGTGGCGGCCAGGCGGAGGCGGTCGATCTGCTGGTTGATCGAGGCGTCTTTTTCGATATAGATGTCGCGCTGGGGGATATATGCCTCGGGCTGATAATAATCGTAGTAACTGACGAAATAATGCACTGCATTGTGCGGGAAAAATTCCTTGAATTCGCTGTAGAGTTGAGCGGCCAGCGTCTTGTTGTGCGACATGACGAGGGTGGGACGTTGCATCGCCTGAATGACGTTGGCCATGGTGAAAGTCTTGCCCGATCCGGTAACGCCCATCAAGACCTGCTCTTTTTTGCCGGCTTGCAAGCCGGCTATCAAGGCTTCGATGGCCTGGGGTTGATCTCCGGCGGGCTGAAATGGGCTGACTAGTTGGAACATGGTATTAAATAGTAGACAGTGGGCAGTGGATAGTAGATAGTGATACTAAGTATTGCAGCATTATTCTTATTAATTGGGTTTTTTAACTTTTGGCAATGGCAGCAAGTAGGGGCGAATGCGTTCCATTATCTTGGGCCCAATGCCCTTCACATTGCGAAGATCGTCCAGTTCGGCAAAGGGGCCGGCGGTTTGCCGGGTTTCGATAATCCGCTGTGCAAGCGTGTCGCCGATGCCGGGCAACTGTGTCAATTCAGGCAAATCGGCGGTATTGATATCAAGCTGGAAATTTGCCGTATGCCGTTGGGCCTGATCGGCTTCGACCATTCTATGGCCTGGGCCGCCTTGGGAAATCCACCAGCCACCCATCGCGGTTAAGGCCAACAATATTAACACAGCCAAAACTGCTTGATCGGCAGGCCGCAAAAGCCAGGCGTAGCGAGTGTTGGAAGCCGGAGGCGAGGGGCGAGGGGCGAGAGATGACATATATCTGGTATAAAGCTTGTTATAATTCCATGTTTAATTTTATTAAGGGCCTGCTCTGTTGAAAACCAACGGCAGTCATCCTGAGCAAAGCGAAGGATCTCCCATTTTGCCGCAGATTCTTCGCTTCGCTCAGAATGACGAATATTGTTTTGGGATAAGCTCTAAGTATAATGGTTTTGGATATCTTATGCCATCCTTGCAAGCGAGGTCCGCTATGGGAGCCAATCCGTGAAAAAAGAATTCCTTCAATGCCAATGGGACGACCTTTTACAGGCCGATTGGCGATCATTGCTGCGATTGGCAATCGATGAAGATTTGGGCGGTGGCGGCGATTTGACGAGTTGCTCGCTTGTTCCCCGGGATGCTATCGGCCGGGCTTCGATTTCAGCCAGGCAATCGGGGGTGGTCGCCGGTTTGTGCGGCGTGAAGACCGCATTGGACGCCGTGGATCAAAATCTTACCTGGTCGCCTGAAGCGAGCGACGGCCAAGCGGTAGAGCAGGGGGGACGCATCGGAGTGATCAGCGGACCGGTACAAGGCTTGTTTGCCGTGGAACGATTGCTGTTGAATTTTCTGGGCCGGCTGTCGGGCATCGCCACATTGACGCGCAAATACGTGGAACTTACGGCCGGAACACAGGCGCGGATTTTCGACACCCGAAAGACCACGCCCGCATGGCGCCGGCTGGAAAAGTATGCCGTGCGATGCGGCGGAGGATGGAATCATCGCAGCCGATTGTTTGAGGCCGTGCTTATCAAAGACAATCATCTAGCCTGGGGTGCGGATTCTCGCCGGGAAAGTTTACGCTATACCCCGGCCGAAGCGGTGTTGCGTGCGCGGCGCTATATTGCCGAACATGCGGCGAAAATCGATCCTTCGGCTGCGATTGTCGAAGTGGAAGTCGATACCTTGGAACAACTCGACCAGGTCTTGCCCGCCGGACCGGATATCGTTTTGCTGGATAATATGTCCATCGAGCAACTTTGCGAGGCAGTAGCGCGCCGCGATAAGATCGATCCGCATGTAGAACTCGAGGCTTCTGGCGGCGTTACGCTTTCCACAGTCCGGCAAATTGCCGAAACCGGAATCGAGCGGATCAGCGTAGGAGCCTTGACCCACTCGGCGGCCGCACTGGATTTTGGGCTGGATTGGATGTAGCGGGATTCCAACATCACGGGAATATCGCGGGTTGCTTCAAATCATCGCGTGTGGCGATTTGGCAACATCGCGTTTCAATTCACCGCTTATATCGGCAGGTTCAATCGTTATCTTAGCCCTTTGACAATACAGATTTGGACCAGCGGGGTAAACAATTTGACTCCCCGCAGGTCAAATCTATAGTTCACATGAGCCGGGGTCTTGTAAATAGACTCCGGCCTAGGGCACGGCGGGGAAAGCTGGGAGCTAGAGGGGACCTTGCCGTGCCTTTTTTATTTGTTGATCGGGGCAAACAATAAATTCATGCACCCATGACTTGCCGATCCATCAACAAACGCCGGCGCAGCAATTCCGCTTTTACCATGATAGAAGCGGTGTTGGCCATCACCATCATGGCATTGGCGGGCAGCATATTATTGCTGGGCACTACAGCCTCGCTGGAGACGACCAAAAACGGCATGTATGGCGCCATTGCCCGCGGCATGGCGCAGCAGTTAATGGATGAGATCGTCGGCTGTATGTACTTTGAACCCGGCGTGGATCCACATTCCACGATTTTAGGGCCGGATGGCAGCGAAGCGGCGGGCGGCACGCGGCAATATTATGACGACAGCGACGATTTTAACGGACTGCGCACAATGCCGCCCAAGGATTTTTACGGCATCGCCCTGGGTAAGGACGACGGCCTGGGCGGGCAACGGAACTCGCTATTCCAAATTCCCGCCGGTTTGATCGACAATTGGCAACAAGAGGTGGACGTATATTACGTAAGCGAAACGAATTTGAGCACCAAGCTGCCAACGGGTCAGACCAGCGATTATCGCGTGGTTGAGGTTCGCATTACTGCAAATAATCCCGGCCAAGGAACTCAAGTGCTTGCCACCCTGAAACGAGTGTTATCATATGTTCCGCCGATGCAATGAAGATCATTTATTGTCTATGCGGGCTGGATCTGCCCGGTGGAAGGGCAGGGGCGTTATGTCTGCTCTTGCCGTGGAGATGCACAAGTGCGGAAATCACAATCGCCTGTATGCCAGGATCCTAACCCAAAACATGAAACTACAACCACAGCAAGAGCTTAGAACTATATATTTAAAGCACTTCAGCCCTCACCCTAACCCTCTCCCGACCAACCTTCGGTCGGTGCCCGGAGAGGGGACTTTTGGAATCGACTCGGAATTGCCGCCGCATCCGCGCGGATTGACCTTGGTGGAACTCCTGTTTGCCATGACGATTTTGGCAATGGTTGTTGGGACATTGGCGGGATTGGCCCACACCGCGGAACTGGGTTTTGAATACTGCGAAGGCTATGGCGTTGCCACGCAGCACGCCCAGGTAGCGCTGGATCGGATTACGCGGGCGATATACGGGGCCACGGCCAACGAGCAATTTCCCGGCTGCATCGTGATGGCCGATACGATCAATAGTTGGGCCTATGCGGATACGTTGGTTATTTGGAATCCCGACTGGGCCAATACGATTCGCACCGGCGTGAAGGCAAATCCCAGCGTGGCTGCGGCAAATCCCAGCGGACTGCCGCAGTACTGCGAACTGGTGATTTATTGTCCTCATCCGACTTATCCCAATCAATTGGTTGAAATTGTTTCTTATGCCGGCGACACGCGAACGTTCTCAGCCGCTCCGGCGGTTCTAGCCCCCTTCAGTTCCGACTCAACTTGGTTGAGCCAAATCGCGGCCATCAAGACGAGCGCTCAATCGAAGATCGCGACCGTTACCAGTTTGTTGCGGTCCTGTCCGATAGCCTCCGCCGCCGGTTCGGCATTGCGCGGAGCGGTGCGATTTGAAACGCGTCTTCGACCGTCGCAAAACGATTGGAACAACTACAAGAATAATCTGATTAATTGGACGAACTTGCCTTGGCCGCAAGGGTTTTACGGATGGCAGATGGGGCAGCGCCAGGTTTGGGTGCGGATGGAATTGCAGCTTATCCCGCAAGCGCCTAACGGCTCGGCAAATCCGGCCAACCAGGTGCCAGTACCCTTTTTCGGATCGGCGTCGTTATATTACCAAATGCATCGCCAATAAGCAACAAACTCCCGGTGTGTTCACCGGGGGACTAAATATGTTCATTAGGGGCTAAATATGTCGCAAGCAAACCATGTTGAAACGATTACCTCAACCTGCTCATAACAAGCGATGTTGGAAGTCGCATGCCCGGTCCCGTCGCGGGGTGGCGGTGTTGCTGGTGCTGCTTTTAATGACATTGACGCTTGCCGTATCGTATGCCGCGATACGGACGCAAAACATGGCATTTATGGTTCAGAAGAATTCCGATCGCCGGGCGATCGCGCAACAAACCGCGGTAACCGGCATGACGATGGCCCTGAAAAAAATGCAAGGCAGCAGTTGGGCGGGATTCGGTTCAACGCTGAACGGCACGCTTACGAGCTCGGAAAGTTTCACCGCGACCTACACCTACGGCGACGCATCGCTGACGTCCAGCAGTACGGACTACAATGATTATCCGTTCCGGGGCACGATATCGGTGACGGGCAAGTCCGTCGATCCGGTCAACACGCAGAGCGTCACCACTTATCAGATTTCGGCGGTGGTGCGACTTGTTCCCCGGCAATTGACCGCGGAACCTTCGGATTGGAGCGCGATGCAACAATACATGGTATATCAAACATATTCACAGCCATTTGAGATAGACATACCATGTCAATTCTTGGGTCCTGTGCGGATACAGGGCGCGTTGAAAATCGCGCCGCATTACCCGGACAGTCCAGGTTCCGATTCTTGGACGCGTTATCTGACGGACCTAAATGGAATGCGTTCCGGCGGATATTCGGACTATCGGCCATTTACCAGCACGGTAAGTTACGTGAGCGGCGCGATAGACGGCAATAACATGAACGCGCTAACGACATATTTGCACACATCGACCTCGACTCTTGCCTTGAACCAGGCAAAAAGCGATTGGGTGCAACCCAGCAGTTTTTCGACATACCAGATCTATCCCGGCGGACCGACTTACACAATTCCAACAGTATCCAATAACCTCCAGTCGGTTACCCTTGGCCCGGACCCAATGACCAATCCGCTGGGCATATTTTATTACAATGGGAGCTTAACGATCAAAAATGACGTCACCATTAAAGGATCGCTGTTTTGTAAAGGCAGCTTGACACTTGGCGACAACACTAGCGGCAACAATATCCATTTCGAACCGGTGGAATTGCCGGGGATGTTTGGGGCAGGCACGTCTGTCCGGCTGCCGGCGATCATTTGCAATAACTTAACCGTGAATTCGACGGTTAGTTCGGGCAGCATCAAGGGATTGATAGCAGTTTTCGGCAC
>JBEKZY010000055.1:0-20479 GCA_049509395.1 Thermoguttaceae bacterium
ATTCCCGGCTCCGCTTTCGCCCATGTGCTTCCAACCGAGTTTTAGCCGCCTGGCGCTGCCCGGGCGTCATAACTTCGTCCAGCAAAACGGCCAACTCGGCCAAAGCATCTTTTGGATGCCCGATCACGCCCACTTCCAAAGGATAATTCTTGTTCAACTGCCAAGATTCTTCGTCGATATGCACCAGCCGGATGTTCTGGGGAATCGGCCGCGGTTCGTGATAGATATATTGCTGCATGAGTTTCATGCCGGCCACAAGCAGCACGTCGAATTCGGCCAGATACTCGCGAACCTCCGGCGACCAGAACGGCAGTTGCGTCGCAGCCAAGGGATGATCGGATGGAAAACCGCACCTGCCGTGCGACGTGGTCGCCTCGTGAATCACCGGCGCCCCTAAGCGCTCGGCCACGGCCGTCAATTCCGCAACTGCGTCGGCCTCGCAAATCCGGCTGCCCACCAGTATACCCGGCCTCTTGGCATCCGCCAAAATCCCGGCCGCTTGACGCAGGGCTTCAATCGGAGCTCGCACATGAAAATCGGGTAATCGTGGCGGTGTCAGGTCCAAATCGCTTTCGCCCGCCGCCATTTGCACGTCCAGCGGCAAAGACAGAAAAACCGGCCCGGTGGGCGGCGCCATTGCCGCCTGCACCGCCCGGCGAATGGCCGACGGTATGTCTTGCACGCGGCGGATTTCCTCGGCCCATTTGGTCCAGGGTCTGATCACATCGACCATCCGGCCCCATAGGATCGGCTCCTCGAACAGCATCCGCTGATCCTGCTGCCCGGCGGTGATCACCAGCGGCGTGCCCTCGCGATAGGCGTTGTAGATCATGCCCATCCCGTTGCCCAATCCGCAGCATGCATGCAGGTTCACCACTCCCGGCATCCGCGATGCCTGCGCGTACCCATCGGCAATGCCCACGGCAGGCAATTCCTGCAAGGCAAGAACGTATTTTATCCGCTTTTCGTCGGCCATGGCGTCGGAAAGCGGCAGTTCTGTCGTCCCGGGATTGCCGAACAAATACCGCACGCCACAGCCGGCAAGCATTTCAAGCATAATATGTACGCCGGTCATGGGCTCCATCATAATCGATTCCTCTTCGCCCTGCTACTGTCAGGGTATAGGATTCGGGGTCAGTTTTTATTACATCTATTGAATCTTTAATTAATAATGTCACTAGCCGGCGGTCAACGACCGCCGGAATAAAAGCGAATTCTAACTGGTGGCTGTTAGCCACGACTATTGTAGGTGACCTTGGTTTTTTGATTCTCATTAGCCGCGTCCCGCAAAGAAGCGGTCTATTTCGCACAAACATTCCAATAGAACAAAAAAAGCCCACGGGTTGCAACCCTTGGGCTTGAAAGATGATCTATGGTTGATATGTTCTCACTCAGGAGCGTGGGAACAAGTTATTTTGATATGAGTTTTTTCTCGTTCCCACCCTCCTGCGCTGGAACGCTACAAGTTTTTATTGGTTCACAGTTTTGCGGGTTTTTGCCGCCGGGGTGGGAACTTGTCTGGAAATCCGATCGCCTTGATTTATGACCCTGCCTTCCATCGGCGCTGGCGAGGGAGAAATATGTTCCATAATCGGCTGACCGCCGCCGCAATTGCAACCTCTGCCTCCACAATCGTTGCCTCCACAACCATTGCAGCCGCCGCAGCCGTTCCCACCGCCGATGTAATTTCCGCACCGGTCGCAGGGATCGCAACAGTCGGGTGGATCGCCGTAAAAATCCCCCCAATAACGCTGTCCGCAGCCGCAGCTACTCCAGCTATCGTGAGTAAACATGGCAAACAGCGGACTCAACGGCCCGCAATAAGTCTTGTCGTGGCAAGTCATCGGGCGGCAACCATTGCAGCATGGGTCGCAGGACCTGGCCCGAATACCGCAACTAGGATGCCCGCAATCCTCGCAACAGTCGTTTTGACATCCACAACCTTTGAGCGACCACCAATTATGCCCTCCGCCGCACGAGTTATCACATCCGCATCCGCAATTATCGCAGCCGAGGCTTAAATAATTCCCCGCATCCGCCGTGTTGATTGCTCCCAGGTAAAACAGGCCGCAAATCATCCCGCTTAAAAAAATTGATTTCATCGCTTGTATTCCCTCCTTTTGCAAGCCCAGACAGGGCATCCAGTCTGTGTCCGGCTAGACCTTCACTAAGCCCTTATCGGCGGAATAATCGGAAAAATCGAGAAAATTACTACAACAGGATAAGTTTGCGCAGTTTAGGCAGCTTACAAATTATCTGCGGCTTTCTTTTTTCCCGGGATACTTGTCATATTGCGACAGAAATTCGTAACCTTTTCAATGGCAAAATGTTACGATTAGCCTTGCACTCCCCTGACAACCGTTTTGCCGGAGTTTATAATGTAGTCAGGTTCCATTTAAGAGGAGAACGTGCGTGCCTTGTCAGTTTTCGACAATTCAATCCGCTATAGAAGCCATTGCCTCGGGTCGGATCGTGATCGTGGTTGACGCCCAAGACCGCGAAAATGAAGGCGATTTCGTGTGTGCGGCCGAAAAAGTCACCCCGGAAATAGTCAATTTTATGATTACCCACGGCCGGGGTCGGCTCTGCATGCCGATTCTGCCCGAACTGGCCGAACGCCTCGAATTGCCCTTGATGGTCGAGAACAACACCACTCCCCTTCAGACGGCCTTTACCGTGCCGGTCGACCACAAAAGTTGTCGCACGGGCGTTACAGCCCAGGAACGCACCACCACGATCCGCGAAATTCTCAATCCCAATAGCAAGCCGGACGACTTTTTCCGGCCCGGCCATCTCGATCCATTGATCGCCAAGGAAGGCGGAGTGCTCCGCCGTGCAGGCCACACCGAGGCCACCGTCGATCTCGCCCGCATGGCCGGTCTGAAACCAGCCGGCGCGCTCATTGAAATCCTCGGCGAAACCGGCGATCGCGCCACCCGGGATGAACTTTTCCTTTTGGCCGGGAAGTTCCACCTTGAAATCATAAGCATCGAGGCCCTCATCCGCTACCGCCGGCGTAGCGAAAAATTGGTCTTCCGCATAGTGGATTCCAATATGCCCACCCGCTTCGGCTCCGGTCGGATCATTGCCTACGGCGTGAAGTACGAGGATCAGAAGCCCGTGGCCATTGTGATCGGCGATCCGACCAAAGCCGCCCAGCCGCTGGTGCGTTTACATTCCTCTTGTTTCACCGGCGATTTGATCGCCTCGCTACGCTGCGATTGCGGCGATCAATTGCAGATGGCCTTGCAAATGATCAGCCAGGAAGGCGCAGGTGTGCTGGTCTATCTGCCGCAAGAAGGCAGGGGCATCGGACTGGTCGAAAAAATCAAGGCTTATAAGCTGCAAGATCAGGGCCTGGACACGGTCGAGGCAAATATCGCCCTGGGCCACCATGTCGACAGCCGCGATTACGGCGTGGGCATCCAGATTCTAAAAGATCTCGGGCTTACCCGCGTTCGTCTTCTTACCAACAACCCCAAAAAAACCGACGCCTTCATCTACGGCGGCTTCGACCTGGAAGTAGTCGACCAGGTCCCCATACTCGGCCCCATTCACGAGCACAACGCCCGCTACTTGGCCGCCAAACGCGACAAAATGGGCCATAAACTACCATAGAATATGCGCGCTATGGAACGGGTATTGCCCATATAGCCCCGATCCCCGGTCTCAATCAAATTGTATAGCCGCGACCATTGGTCGCGCTTTGCTTTTATTTACAGATCGTTGCCCTCGTCACCTCCGGCACTTTTTTCGTCTTTTAAATCAATCCTCATGCTAGCTGCATCATAGAAGGACAAACTGGGCAATGCTTTCAGAAGCTCCCGCATTCCCTCTTTCGTGATGTCCTTCCCTTCTAACATCAAATATTCCAATCTTTTTTGCTTTCTTAATAACTGTAATCCCTTATCCGTGATGCGCGTGTGGCTAATATCCATGGCTGACAATTCCGGAAAAAAAGGCATCTGTTCCAACGATTGATCGGCTATAGGAGTTTTCCTCAAATCCAGGTTTTGCAATCCTTTCAATGCGCCTAATTGAATCAAAATCTTATCGCTCACTTCAACGCCATTTAGGCCTAATGCCTTGAGTTGCGTCAACTGACATATTAACTGGAAATCACTTTCTTTCAACGGAGTATCATAGATGCGTAAATGAACTAATTTAGGCAAGTCGGCCAAATGGCTCAGCCCGACCTCGCCAAGCCGGCAGCCTATAATGTGTACTAACTGCAAATTGTGCAGATATTTTAACCAAGCCAATCCTTCTCCCGTCACTTGGCATTTGTTAATTTCCACAATCTGAATACTCGGGTCGTCAAAATCGGCCAGATGGGCTAATGTCGCGTCCTTACAATTCCCCGCGAACTTGATTTCAATGGGATTTGAAGTAAGTCCAAGAAAAGATTTCCACGCAGGATCTCTAGTCATAACAATAACTTCCAGTTTTGCCCCGTCTCTTTCCATAGCGCTAATAGCCGCCTGCCGACTCCAATCTCTTTTGCACTTGTATGCTCCCCAGCCTAATCCTAAAGCAATGATTAAAACCAAAAGAATCCAGAGACATCGCCGGTCATGCAAATATCGGAGGTTCATGGTTTTTAGCATTTTTTAAGAGTGTAATTTACTGATAACCTCAAGAAATTATTGCACCTTTGCTTTTTGGCTTGCCGGCGGCACTTTACCCGAGTGTACGTCGAACAATCGCTTATGGGTCGCTTTTACGCCTTCGATAAAATCCCCGTAGGGGCGGTCGGTGACGTCCACGAACCCGATGTTGTAGTTTTCTCCGTCCCTGCGGCCCGTTGCCGGTTCGTCGAGCCACTGGAACCAGTGCACTCCGATCAAGCCCGGCAATGCGGCCGATTGCTCGACGTAATAACTGTAGGCCACGCCCCGCTCTTTCTGGTCGCGAACCTGCACCAGGCCGGCCCCCAGCCCGTCGGCCGGGACTCCGTTGTGGAACTCTCCAATAATGATCGGGCGTCCGGCCAGATTGTATGCCCTTTCCACTTCCACGGTAGGCGAGTAGTCGTATATGTTGATGCTGTTTACATCGAAAAGCCGGCCCATGCGCAGAATTTCATCGGAAACGTGTCCGCCGAAGCGGATGCCCAGGTTCAGATGATTGGCAGCGTACTTGCGGATCGCAGAGTTGATGGTGTTAAGATACTTTTCGAACGATTTGAGGACGAATTCCTTGCGGCGCGACGGAGTATCGCCTGGTTCCAGAAATTTTTTTAGTTCCTGCTGGATCGGAGTCTCTTTTCCGGCAAGGACCATCTCGACCAGGTCCTTTTCCCGCCCCGGCCAAGGCGGTTCATTGCCGATAAAGTAACCCAGCATAAAAGGATCGTCTTTCCGCGACGTGCATTGCGAGGCGGCGGCTTTGTCGACCGATTCAATCCACTTGTCCGAATACACATCGGGCAGACCCAGATAACCCGTTTCCATGCCCCAGCCCCTCAGCGTGACCACATAGGGTTTTTTCTGCAGGGTGTAGAACCTCTGGTCCGACCAATTCCCTACGGTATTCAAGCCCCAGGCGTCCATCCGCCGCAGGGTCAAGTCAACCCATTTTTCCCGCCAGTCCGGGCCCAAACGGCGCAGAAGATTCCAGTTATAAAATGAGGCGCTGCGAAACCTCGGTCCGCTTGGAGCCGGCATGCCTCGCGGCATCAGGTCGTCGGGCGGCAATGCGGCAAAATAGCCTTCCCGGCCTTCAGTTTGCGTGCCGGAGCCAGTCCCGATGCCGTTTACGCCGGTAGAGAAGAACAAGTGCCCGTCCGGATCCACGAACCACCACTTTCCCTCAATCTGTTCGACCCTGAAAAAGCCTGTCGCCTTGACATTCTTGTCCATGTAACCGCCGTAAGGGGAATAATTGAACCCGCCGCTTGCGAGATTTTGTTCTTCCTCCGCCCATTGATTTTTCAATTGGTCGAGGTCCTTGATCTTTTTTGGCCAATCGGCCGCAATCCACTGTCCGAACTCGTCCACCACCGGTAATTTTTCCAGGAAATCGGAGCCGGGATCTTCCTTGGCTACCCCAACGGAGCGTATTTCGAGCGTGGGTTTCCCCACCGGGTATTCCATGGTCGCCCCCACCGCCTCGATGGCGTTCAACCGGCCGAAGGGCCCCCAAATATTCATAAAAAATGAATTCTGGGGCCTGTTGTTGGCCGACGCCAAATCGAAACCCTTCTGGTCTCTTCCCTTGAAATAGGCCAGTGGCATGCTCGCACGCATCCACACGTTTTGCCCAAAGGGCTGGATTACCAGTCTCCGCGGACCATCGGCGTTATAAAGCCACAAAAAAAACCGCTGCGGAGAAGACACTCTAAACTCCATAACCAGATAATTGTATGTAGACCAGTCCGAAGGCAGTTCGGGATTTAGATCCTTTAACGCCCATTTGTGTTCCGATTTAGCGCCTTCGAAGGTCACCCGCATGGCGTCCGCATCGGCGGCCAAGGCCGCGGCACTGGCAAGCCAAAGTAGTGACGCAATCGAAGCTAAGAAAGTCGTTCTTCCCATATGCGGTGTGAAGCGAGTGTTGCGTCTCATGGTATCATTCCGTTTTTGTCCGAGATTATCATTAGCCGGAACGTTACAGATCGGCCTTTATCGGCCATTTCTCGGCCGAAAGCAAGGCGGCGTGAATACAGAACCATTCTATTCCATCACCTGCAATAACCTCAACCGACCGCCGGAAAATCATGGTTTTTTGCCGCTTTAGAACAGAATCATCCTAAGACAAAGCAACAAAAACCTGATCAAGTTTTATACAGGAGGACAGGCATTCTTGCCTGTCTTATTCGGGCTAGACAGGAATATGTGCCCTCCTGATTTGGCTATTCGAAGCAGACAGGAATGTCTGCTCTACTGATTTGGCCGGTATGCATGTGACGACTCCATAAAAAGGCACCTTAATGGGCTATATGATGCAACTCTTTGCTACGAATTACCTATACATTCATCCAAATTTGCCACTCGGATATGATTTCTACAGGGCTTATATGATGTGCGATGATGTTCAACCGCCTTGACACCCCTTTATTTGGCCGGTATGCTTACCAGATTACTAAAACCCACTAAGTTCAGCCCACGTAAGATTTTGCAGCGTCTCGGCCGTTTGGACCGGTCGAGAAGGGTTGGAGTGTATTGCCTGAATTAGACCCCGGGAAAGTGATAATCGATGGATGCGAATGAAATCCTGCGAATAGTCGACGCAATTCACCGCGATAAAAATATCGACAAAGAGATTGTCTTCGAGGGTATCGAAGCGGCCTTGGTTTCCGCCGCCAAGAAACACTACGGAGAGTTGGAGGATATTGTTGTCGAAATTGATCGCAGCAACGGGGCAATTCACGGCACCCATAACGGCGTTCCCTTGGATCCCGCGCAAATGGCCGAACGCATCGGGGCCCAAACCGCCAAGCAGGTGATGATTCAAAAAATACGCGAGGCCGAACGCGATCAATTGTTCGACGAATATGAAGAACTCAAAGGCCAACTCGTAACCGGCGTTATCCAGCGATACGAAGGCGGCGCGGCTACCGTGACCCTGGCAAACGTCGAGGCTATTCTCCCCCGCGGAGAGCAGATCCCCGGCGAAACACACCATCCCAACGAACGGGTTCGGGCCACCGTGTACGAAGTGCGCAAGCAAGGCAGCCGCATAAAGGTGATACTCAGCCGCACCAAGCCTCAACTGGTGCAGAGGCTCTTCGAGCAGGAAATTCCCGAAATTGCCGAAGGCGTGATCGAAATCCGCGCAATTGCCCGGGAACCCGGTTATCGCACCAAGGTCGCCGTCAGCAGCACCGATCAACGCGTGGATTGCGTGGGGGCTTGCGTGGGCGTCCGCGGAAACCGCATCAAAAATATCGTGGACGAACTGGCCGGCGAACGCATCGACATCGTCCGCTTCAGCGAAGACATGCAGGTGTTGATCCCCAATGCCTTGCAGCCGGCCGAGGTCGAGGAAGTCATCCTCTGCCAGATGTTGGGCCGGGCCATCGTGCTGGTCGAGGAAGACCAGCTTTCGCTGGCCATCGGACGACGCGGTCAAAACGTCCGTCTGGCCAGCAAGCTCTGCGGCTGGGACATCGAAATAATGACCCGCGAAGAACTCGACGAACAGATTGAACAGGCCGTGAAAGGTTATTCCTCGCTCGAAGGCGTGGAGCCCGATTTGGCCGAAAAACTCGTGGGCGAGGGATTCCTTTCTTACGACGATCTCTCCGTAATCGAACCGGATGCCTTGATGGAAATGGGCTCTTTGGCCCAGGAGCTAGTCGATAAAATTATCCAGCAGGCCGAGGCTAAAGCCGCCGAAGCCGAAGCCGCCGCCGCCGAACAGCGGCGCCAACAACGCGAACAAGAACGCCTGGCCGCGGCTGAAAACGTGGATGAAGGACTGCCACCGTACTTGGCCGATCAAACCGAGGAAAATTCCACGGAACCGGCCGATAAACCGCCGCAAGAACATAAACCCCCGCAAGAAGGGGAAAACGCCTAATCCCTCGGCAAACCATCGGCGACCGGGGCCAATAGGTGGGAAATCATTTAACGTGGCTCGACTTTGTAAGTCGTCCTACTATTTGGTGTGAGACGGCTGCTCGGCTTTAAAGCCGTCATGCCAACAGGAGATGCCGTTGCCTATCCGCATTTATGCCTTAGCCAAAGAACTGAAAATCGACAACAAGATCCTCGTCGACATTTGCACCAAGGCGGGGATCACGGGAAAGGGGTCTGCGCTGGCCAGTCTCACCGACGAAGAGGCGGCTAAGCTTAAGGCATTTATGAGCGGCAGCAGGGCTTCGCGCGGCGGGGTGGGCGGGGCATCCGCTCGTGAAGCCGCTGCCGAACCCTCGGTTTTACGCCGGGAAGACTACATCGCGCCTGCCGGAATTCACGGCGGTAAAATCCCGGTCCTGCCTCCCAAGATCGACAAGCCTCCGGTACTGAAAAAAAAGCCGGTGGAAAAACCGGTCGCGGAAAAACCGCCCGAGGCGCCTCTGCCCGAGGACATAAGCGCGAAAGCAAAAAAACCGGGGAAAAAACCGGCCGAATCGCCTCCCGAAGAGCAGTTGAAAAAACCACAGGACTTCCGCTTGCCCGAGGAAATAAAAGATACCGCTCTCGGCCGTCCGGCCGAAGCGCCTGCCCGGCCCGCCGAGGCGCCCGAAGCGGAAAAAGAAAAGCCCCATCGCGATAAAGATCGCGAGCGCCCGACTAGGGGCATCAAATTTGCCCCCATGCCGACTTCCAAATCTCGCGGCAAGGCCAAGCCCAAGGAGCCTACCCCGCAAAAACCCGATTTCAGGCTCCCCAAAGACGCTATTCGCGCCGGCAAAGCGGGCGGAAAACCGCTTTCCGAACACCTCCGCAAAGCCGAACAAAAACGCAAGGCCTCCGCCAGGCACGGTTTATTGGCTGAACTTCCCCCGGACTTGAAAATTCCGCCCATGGATTTACTCCCCCCGGCACGGGAACGCCGCCGCGGTGGTCCGCCAAAAGAAATCATCGAGACGGAAGAAGAAGGTCCGCTCACCCTGGGCGGGCGCGAGGCCCGGCAGTTGAAACGGAAAAAATCCGCCACCACGCGCCGCCATCACGCCGACGAAGATGAAGAAACTCCAACCCCCGCGATAACGCGAAAAAAGACGCACATCAAGCGCACCGGAACAAACACCGCCGCCCCGCGAAAGGAAAGCGTGGTTCTCGAAATGCCTTGCTCGGTCCGCACTTTTTCCGAAGCCATTGGCGTGCCCGCTCGCACCATCCTGGCCAAACTGTTGGATATGGGCACGGTGACCAACATAGCCGCCAATCTCGATCTGGAATTAGCCGAACTCCTGGCCGTGGAGTTGGGGGTGGACGTGAAATTCCACCGGCAAGCCGATCTGGAACAGCAACTTATTCCCGAACTGGAAGCCGAAGATGAACCGGATGCTTTGCAGCCCCGGCCGCCAATTGTTACCTTCCTTGGGCACGTCGACCACGGCAAGACTTCGCTTTTGGACCGCATCATCGGCATCGACGTGGTATCCAAAGAAAAGGGCGGCATCACCCAGCACATCCGCGCATATAAAGTAGAGAAGGACGGCCGGGCGATCGCCTTCGTCGATACGCCGGGACACGAGGCCTTTACCGAAATGCGGGCCCGCGGCGCAAATGTTACCGACATCGCCGTGCTGGTCGTTGCGGCCGACGACGGCGTCATGCCCCAAACCGAGGAAGCCATCAGCCACGCCCGCGCTGCCGAGGTTCCCATTGTCGTGGCCCTGAACAAAATCGACTTGTACAGCGCTAATCCGCAGCGGGTTTTCGAACAGTTGGCGGCCAACAATTTGCTGCCCAGCGAATGGGGCGGCGAGACCGAAGTCGTCAAAACCAGCGCAGCCACCGGCGAGGGCATCGACCAACTCTTGGAAACTTTGCTCACCGTGGCCGAATTGCGCGAATACAAGGCCAATCCCGACCGCCCGGCACGCGGCACCTGTCTGGAAACCGAACTGCACGAAGGCCGGGGCGTTATTGCCAAGCTCCTCGTGCGCGACGGCACCCTGCGCCCGGGCGACGTGATAGTTTGCGGGCCGACTTACGGACGCGTCAAGGCCTTGTACGATACCCTCGATCTGAACAAGCGATTGGCCGAAGCCGGTCCTTCCACCCCGGTGAATATCACGGGCCTGAATGTGACCCCCGGCGCGGGCGATCGTTTCTACGTGCTGCAAGACATCACCCAAGCCCGGGAATTGGCCGAAAAACGCTTTGCCGAAGCCCGACAACGCGAACTCAGCGGCGGCCAGCCTCACGTGACCCTGGAAACCCTCTATGAACGCCTGGGCCAGGAAAGCAATGTGCAGACGCTGAACATTATTCTACGGGCCGACGTCCGCGGCTCCATCGAGGCCATCCGCAAGGAATTGACCAAGCTGGAACATCCCGAAGTGCAAATCAAAATCCTGCAGGCCACGGTGGGCGGCATAACCGAGGCCGATGTGCACCTGGCCGACGCCTCCGATGCCGTGATCATCGGTTTTACCGTGGTGCCCGACGAAAAGGCCCGCGGCCTGGCCGAAAAACTGGGCGTGCAAATCCGCCGCTACGACATCATTTACCAGGTGACCGACGACCTGAAAGCCGCCTTGCAAGGCATGCTTAAACCTGAAAAGCAGGAAAAAGAATTGGGCCGGGCACTGGTGCAGCGGACCTTCCACGTCAGCCGCCTGGGCACCGTGGCCGGGTGCCGGGTGCTAACGGGAACCATCCAGCGCGATGCCCGCGTTCGCGTTATTCGCGAAAGCCGCATTATCGGCGATTATTCGCTGGAATCGCTGCGCCGGGAAAAAGACGACGCCCGCGAAGTCCGTGAAGGTTTTGAATGCGGCATGAAGCTGGGCGGTTTCAACGACGTCAAGGAAGGCGATTTGCTCGAAGCCTACAAGATCGAAGAGATTGCGAGAACGCTCTAACCATGTCATTGCGACGCGCCCAAAAAGTTGCCGAAGCCATCCGTGAGGTGGTCAGCATGGCGATTCTGACGGAACTCAAGGACCCCCGCGTCAAGGACGTCACGGTGACCTTCGTGGAAGTTTCTTCCGACCTGCGCCATGCAAAGGTCCACGTTTCGGTAATGGGCGATGATACCCAGCAGCAATTAAGCCTGCGGGGATTGCAAAGCGCGGCCGGATTTCTGCAAGCCAAAATCGCCCGCCAAGTGGAAATGCGCTATACTCCCCGGCTGAACTTTTTCCTCGATCATGGCGTAAAACATTCCATAGAAATCGCCAGAATCCTCCGCGAGGTGCTCCCGCCCAGCGATGAAAGCCCAACCACCGATGCTGGCGACGAACCCCATCCGCAAGACGATGAGTAGTTAATGTTTTCCATGCAACAAGGTCACATTATGTTTAGCCCCGGCGTTTCCGCTGGGAGGATTTCCCATGACAGCAGTCAGTCGCACCGCACAATTTGCTAAAGTTTATAAAATTCTCAAGAAACATTACAAGCCCGCCACGGCCAATACGGGCCGGACGGTGGCGGAGCATTTAATCTTCGCCTGTTGTTTGGAAGACGCCCGGTACGAGGCGGCTGAAGAGGCCTTCGCCGCACTGGTCCACACGTTTTTCGATTGGAACGAAGTTCGGGTGACTTCTATTTCGGAACTTTCCGAGGTAATGGCCTGCCTGCCCGATCCGCGACTGGCGGCAAATCGCATCAAACGCGTGCTGCACGCCATTTTCGAGGCCCAGTTTAACTTCGACCTGGAAGACAAGCGAAAAAAAAACCTCGGACCCACCATCAAATGGCTGGAAGCACTCGACGGCACGAGCCGATTTTCAGTGGCTTATGTGGTCCAAGCGGCGCTAAGCGGCCATTCCATCCCCATCGATACCGGCACGATGAACGTATTGCGCCTGCTCGATCTGGTGACCGACAAGGACGCGGTGACCGGTGAAGTGCCCGGTTTGGAACGGGCAATCGCCAAGTCCAAAGGCCTCGAGTTTGGTTCGCTTTTACATCAATTCGGCGCCGATTTTTCCACCAATCCCTACTCGCCTGCAACTCGCGGCATCCTTTTGGAAATAAATCCGGAGGCGCAAAACCGGCTGCCCAAGCGCAGGGTGGAACCCCAATCGCGGAAAAAGCCGGCGGAACAGCCCGCCGCCGAGCCGGCCTCCAGCGGCAAAACTTCACCCGCCAAACCCGGTCAAGGCCCCGATAAAGCCGGAGCACGGAAAAAAACTCCTCCCACTCAAGCCGCAACCCCCGAGCCCGCCGCCAAAAAAGCCAAAAAGAAATCGCCTCACACGCCTGAAACACCCGCCGAACCGGCTGAAAAACTCCCGACTCGCGAGACCCCTTCGCCCAAAAAGAAATCCGTCTCCGAAGGGCTCTCCAAACGCAAACCGCGATAAAGAAATGGGGAGACTGCTCAGTGCGCACCCGCTGGTATCGGTTATTATCGATTGTGTTTTGCATTGCCTTGGCAACAGCCCTGCCCCCGCAAACCTGCGCAGAGCAATCTCAAAACGGAAAGTCCGCGGAAGAGAAAGAATATCGCCCCGGCCCGCTGATTCTTGACGACGCTCCCCTGCCCCTCTCCGGCAACCGTGCTCAGGATGAAGCCCAACGCGACAAAGTCGAAGCCCTGGCCCTGTTCTCCGCCGCCCGGGCCCTGGAACTTCGCGAGCAGTACGCCGAGGCCTTGCGATTATATCAGCGGGCATTGCGATACGACCCCCAATCGGCCCAAATCGCCCGGGCCATCATACCTCTGGCCATTCATTTAAATCGCCAAGACGTGGCGATTCGCTACGCGCTGAAGTCGGTCGAACTGGATGAAGATCTCGATCTCACGCTGCTGCGGCGTTTGGGAGTCCGATTGGAAGAAGTGGGAGATTGGCCGCAAGCCCTTAAACTCTTTCAGCGGGCTTTGGCCCTCCATGCCCCAGTTGAGCCGAATTCAGCGGATGACGTGCTTTTGCGCATGGATACCGGCCGCTTGCTCATACTGACTGGCAATTATAAAGAAGCCGCCGATTGTTTCGCGCTGGTGGTCGATGCCCTGGATCATCCGGATAAATATTCGCTATCCGATGAAATTCAAAAAGCCCTGCTCGATGAACCGGGGGCAACCTATGCTTTTTTTGGCGATTGTTTTTTGCAGGCTGGCCGCGTCGAAGAAGCCCGGGCGGCCTATGAAAAAGCCCAGAAACGCGAGCCTAATGAGGCACTTTGGAAGTTCCATCTGGCCCAGGTGCTGGACAAAAACGGCAAGCCCGCCGAGGCCCTTGGCGCCTTGGAAGAGGCAATGGCCAAGCATCTTTCCACTGCGGGAATGAAACCCTGCGAATTGTTAGACCAGTTGCTCGGCGCCCTGGGCAAAAAGGACGAATTACTCCCGCGCCTGGAAAAACTCCGCGACGACGATCCTCAAAACGTTCCCCTGGGCTATTTCCTGGCCGACAAATACCTCGCGGCAGACATGATCGAAAAGGCCGAATCGCTGTATGTCTCGCTGCTCGACAAAAGTCCCGCGATTACGGGCTATAAGAGTCTTATTGAAATCTATCGCAAAACCAAACAATACGACGCCCTGCTTTCAGTCCTAGGCGAATTGGTGGAAAAAACGGGCGTTCTCGATACCCTGGGCAGCGATGCGATATCGCTTTCAAAAGACCCCGACGCCATGCGCGGGCTCATCGATGCCGCCCGAAAACAATTAAAAGACGCCCCGGAAAAGCCCTCTTACGGCAAGTGTTTTGCCATGGGATTGTTGGCCATGGATGGTAAACAATGGGAAACCGCGGGTGAATTTTTCCAACCCGCCGTAACCGCCCAATCCAAGAAAGCCGCCGAGGTATATTTGGTCTGGGGCGTGGGACTGCTGGTCGACAACCGGCCTGCCGAGTCGGCCAAGGTCTTTCAACAAGGAATCGACAAAAAAGCGATCCCCGACGATAATCCCATCTTTTATTTCTATCTGGCCGGAGCGCTGGCCATGGATGACCGCATCGACGATGCCCTGGCTGCTGCCCGAAAGGCGGCGGAGATCAAAAAAGATTCGGCCAAGTTTCGCAGCCGGATCGCTTGGGTCTACTTCCGCGCCAAGCAATACGATGAAGCCGCCGTGGAGTACCTTAAAACGCTCAATGATTTCGATAACGACTACCAAAACGAGGAAAACCGCGAGTCTTTAAAAGAAGTCCGCATGGAGCTATCGAATATTTGTGTCTTGCAAAAGAAAACCTCCGAGGCCGTCGAGTGGCTCCAGCAGGTGCTCGACGAATTTCCCGATGACATAGGCGCGATGAACGACCTGGGCTACCTCTGGGCCGATGAAAACCGCCGCCTTCCCCAAGCCCTTAAAATGATCCGCAAGGCGGTCGAGGCCGAACCGGACAACGCGGCTTATCGCGATAGTCTGGGTTGGGCCCTTTATCGGCTGGGCCGCTGGGACGAGGCAGTCGCCGAACTGCAAAAAGCCGCCGAAAAGCAGCCCGACGGCGTGATCTTCGACCATCTCGGCGACGCCTGCCTGAAGTTCCATCAACCGGAAAAGGCCCGCGACGCCTGGCGCCGCGCCGCCGAATTGCTCCGCCAGGATAATGACCAGGAAAAGGCCAAAGAATCCGAGGAAAAAATGCGTCAAATAGACCATGAGATTCAAAAATGATAGAATATTAAATGTTATTGTTGTATTAATGGTTATCATAAAGCAGAGAATAATTGTTCATTCTGCAATAAATAAAAAGGCATATACAATAGCCGGCGGCTAACAGCCGCCGCTGGGAATTCACCTTTATTCCAGCGGTCGTTGACCGCCGGTAAAAAAACCAACGGGAGTTCTACCTATGTCAGGCCATTCACATTGGGCCGGTATCAAACACAAAAAGGCGTTGGTTGACGCCAAGCGCGGAAAACTGTGGAGCAAGCTGGCCAAAGCCATCATCGTGGCGGCCAAGATGGGCGGCGGCGACCCGGACGCCAATCTCCGACTCCGCTACGCCATCGACGACGCCAAGGCCGTTAGCCTGCCCAAGGAGAACATCCAGCGGGCGATCAAACGCGGCACCGGCGAACTCGAAGGCACCGTTCTCGAAGAGGTAACTTACGAAGGTTACGGCGCAGGCGGCGTGGCCATCCTCTGCGAAGTCTTGACCGACAACCGCCACCGCACCGCGCCCGAAATCCGCAAGGTTTTCGAGCTCTCAAACGGTAAACTGGGCGGGGCCGGCTGCGTGGCCTGGATGTTCGAAAGCAAGGGCCTGTTCCTCATTCCCGCCGAAAATGCCGACGAGGAAAAACTCATGGAAATCGCCCTCGAAGCCGGCGCCGACGACGTGAAACGCGACTCCGGTAAATTCGAAATCATCTGCAATCCGGCCGCATATCAAAACGTCGCCAAGGCCCTGGCCGACGCCGGCGTCACGCCCGAGGCCAGCCAAATCACCCGCATCTCGAAAACCACCGTCGATATCACCGACCCTGATACCGCCCAAAAAGTCCTAAAACTCCTGGAACGCCTGGACGACCACGACGACGTGCAAAACGTCTCCTCGAACTTCTATATCCCCGACGAAGTAATGGCGAAAATCGGCGAAGCGTAGTGGGCAATGAAAAGTGGAGAGTAGTCAGTGGGCGGAATGTTTAGCCGCGACCCGAAGGGGAGCGGTGGACAAAATGTAAAATATTATGAGGAGCGAAAAATATGCAGGTCGAATTTACTGCCGTTTATCAAAAAGTGCCGGAAGGTTATATCGCTTTCGTGGAAGAGTTGCCGGGTGCAAATACTCAGGGCGCAACCCTGGATGAAGCCCGCTCGAATTTGCGTGAAGCGGTGGAAATGGTTTTAGAAGCCAACCGCACCCTGGCCGAAGAAGCGCTTAGCGGCGAAGATATCGTCCGAGAGCCCCTTCTTATTACTTCGCCATGAAACGACATGATTTGATACGGCATTTGGAGAGACACGGGTGTGAGTTGCTTCGGGAAGGAGGCAACCATACTATGTATGCAAATAGGGCGGCCCGATGCGCATCTGCTATTCCCCGCCATCGTGAAATAAACGATTTTATCGCCCGCAAAATCTGCCGCGATTTGCATGTTCCCGAAATCTGCCGCAAATGAACCGCCTGCCGCGAGCGTAGGAGCTTATCCAAAAACTCCCCTCTCCCTCCGGGAGAGGGCTAGGGTCAATACCGTTGAAATAGGCGCAAGTCACAGCCTTTTGCTAAGTTAGGGTTTGCAAAAAGACCCCTAGCAAGGAGGCTGTGACAATGACGCAACAAGGACGTTGCACACTCCCGGTCGGCGATGCAGGCCGGATTTTGGATCGGCTGACGGCCTTGGAACAGGTTATCAGTCCGACGGATATTCGACAAGTCCTGGAAGAGACCGGAAGGGTCAATCCGCGGGCTTGCAAGTTGACTCATGAAGTTATGATGTGGATCGTTTTGGCCATGGGTATTTTCACCAATTTGCCTATTCGCCAGGTGTTCAAGCAAGCGCGACGTTTGCGCAAGTTTGAAGGAACTCCCTGTCGATCCGCCTTGTGCGTAGCGCGGCAGCGGCTTGGCTTGGCGCCGGTGCAACGACTGTACGAACGGACTGTCCACACATTGGCCACGCCGGATACCCCGGGAGCTTTCCATCACGATTGGCGTTTGGTGGCCGTCGATGGCACGGTTTTGGATGTCCCTGACATGCCGGCGAATAGCGCCTATTTCGGACGGCCCACGGCAGGCAAAAGAGGCGACGGCGCGTTTCCGCAACTCCGCAAGTTGAGCTTGGTGGAAGTGGGAACGCATGTCGAATTTGCCTTTACCACGGCGCCCTATCGTGTCAGCGAAAAGGCGATGCTGCCTGCCTTGTTGCCGCATCTGAAGCCCGGCATGCTGCTTCTCTGGGATCGCGGATTTTTCAGCTATAAGCTCTGGAAAGACGTAATTTCCCGGGGAATTCACCTTCTGGCCCGCGTCCCTGAAAGCTTGATTTTGAAACCTATTCGACGGCTTTCCGACGGTTCGTATATGGCGAAAATTTATCGCAGCAGCTATGACCGCCAAAAAGATAGAAAAGGAATTGTCGTGAGGGTGATCAAATTCACTTTGGATGATCCACAACGCGTCGGGCACAAGAAAGAACATACGCTTATGACCGATTTGTTGGATGAAATAAAGTATCCGGCGAGCGAGATGATCCCGGGATATCATTGGCGCTGGGAACATGAATTGGTCTTCGACGAACATAAGACGCACCAAGATCCGCAACGGGCCACCAAACCGGCCCACCTCCGCAGCGAGACGCCGGAGGGAGTGCTTCAGGAAGTATATGCTTTGTCGCTTGCGCATTTTGTAATCCGCTACTTTATGTTTCAGGCCGCACGCTTGTCGAACCTCGATACCGATAGCCTTTCCTTCACCGGATGTTTCCAAATCCTCCAATGTCGATTGCCGGAATGCGATAGCCGTACTCCGCAATCCTTCCAATCGTGGTACGAAGCGTTGCTGGCCGAAATCGGCCGCGAACGAATCGAACCACGACGCAACCGCATTAACCCGCGGGTTATTAATTTTACTGTATCGTTTATCGTCGCATTGCTATCCTTTTGGGAGGCAAGCGGTTAAGTTTTTTCCAGTGATAAAAACGTGCCGACTCTTTGCGTCGAGTAATTTTGTTTTCAAAGTGACATAAATGATCAAGGTTATCCTGTTGCAGCCGGTTATGCAGCAACTGTGCAAGTACGCGGCGGACTTGGGGAACGGTGAGGTTCGCTGATTTTTTTTCCCACGGTGTTTTTCCCGCGTTAAAAACCAACTCGCCAGAAGCGAAAGCGTTTGATGATGATGCCAACCTTCCCAAGTGCGAACTTCGTAATCCGCCAAACCGGCTTCGCTCTTGGCGCGTTTCAGGCATTCCTCGATGCGATGCTCCGCTTTGAACACGCGGGCGAACTCCGCCAAGGGCGTATCCGCCGGGGCGTTCGACAAACCGTAGTCGTGTTTGAACGAACCATCCCTTTGGCGTTCACGAAACGCCACCGCGATCTCTTCAGGGCCAACGTGTATTCCTTGTTTGGTTTGCACACGAGCTTTAATCATCTGCACTTCCAACGGTCCTTTCTCGCCGTCACGAACGCCGATAGTAGTCCATGCCTTTTCGGGAAAGGCTTTGGCCCAATTCTCCATGCGCTCAAAGGGGGACTTCCGTGGGCGGCCCCTTCCGTCGCAAGGCGGCAAAGTGGCGTCCAGGGCGCGAACCAGCGTATTGCCGGGCACGGCCAAGAGATACCTCTCATTCATTTCCCTCAATTCTCCGCGAAATATGCTCGATTTTCCCATTTCGTCGTCACCCGTGATCCAAGCGTGCGGCAGATTCGCGCCGTGTTCCTTGATCATCTCCAAGGCCATTTCGTGCCGCGTGCGGAATTTCGTTCCCTTGAGTACTCCGCAATCTTTTTTTCGTTTTTTATCGCCGCACCATGCCTTGGGCAGATACAAACGAAAGTCAACCAACGCACGCTCGTTCCGCGAGACATAACCCATATAAATTCCAACCTGGCAGTTTTCGACTTTTCCCAGCCTACCACACCATTGCCGATCCACGCCCACCGAGTTCCTTCCCTGTTTGGGAAAGCCCGAGGGATCGATGACCAACACGCCGTCCGTTTCGCCCAACGCATCGCCAATCTGTCGGGCCAACTCGCCGATAAGAGGCTCATGGTCCCAGTTCGTCTGTCCGATGAACTTTTGCAAAGGCTGACGATCCTGCTCGTGCAAATAAGCGATCATTTCCGTGTTTTTCCGCCTCAAGTTCGAGAGCAAGCCCGCCACATACTCCCAAGCGTGGCGCCGCTGCTCACTGCGTATCAAACTGTCGGCAAAAGGCTTTACAAACGATTCCAAACGTTGAAGAATCCCTTCAAACGATTCCGGCCGCACCACGGCCTCATTCATCAACTCCCGATAACGCAACGTAAATCGCCGCTCCATGGCGTGCTCCTTTCTGTGGATTCCATCCACCTCAGTCGCTTCTATTAATGCATATACTATCACACTTGGTGCAGGGTCAACACTTTCAATCGCACCTATTCCCGATGGGCCACAAGATGGTTATAGAGATATGAATCCAATTCCTGAACCATCAACAATGGCTCTTCTATGTCTGGCAGGGATAATTGGTGCAGGATTTGGTGCATATTCTTGGAAAGTAAGAGCGATGTTTTAATGCGTTAAACACCTCGAAACGTCCAGCCGCAACCGGCCGGGTTAAAATCGCCCGTCATCTTTCTTCACTTTGAGGCGGCGTTTCGGAATATTTTCCGATCAGTCCTTTGGCGGCCGGGCCTTCCAGTTTCAACTTCGGCCTGGCTTGCTTGATGCGTTTTTCGACTTGCTTGATGTGCTCGGCGGGCGGCAAATTATCGGGCAATGTGCCACCGATCCGTTTGATTGCTTCCCGCACTTCCTGGCCGACCTGCTTGTTGGTTTCAATGGTTTGTTCCTGGTTATGAACCTGCTGACGTGCTAACTTGTCACGGGCCTGCGTCATGCGGAACTGGTTCGCGGCAAGCTCGGTGGTGTCCATGCGGTCCATGAGTTGTTCATTTTCGGGGATGCGTTTATGGGCCTTGATGGCGTCCGCGCCGAGTCCCCCGTAAAGTCCTTTGTACCCGGCATCGTGGAAGATACCGAACATGCGGCTCTGCACTCCTGCCTCGCGGGCAGCGCCTGATAGCGCCTTGAACTCTTCGGAAGTCTGCTTTCGCAACTCCAACCGCTCCAAGTCGGCGGCAGCCTGATCGGATAATTCCTGCCGGCGGGTCTGGATGGCGAAGTATTTTTGGGCGCTGGCGATCTCCGGCTTGCGTGGATCGCCGTTTTGGGCAATCAAGTAACAGGCGAACCGGGAAAGCTGGAAATCGGGTACAATCTGAACAGCCCCCTTCCCGCCGGGGATCGGTT
>JBEKZY010000056.1:0-20258 GCA_049509395.1 Thermoguttaceae bacterium
CCCACGGAACAATCTTTTCAATCATCCATTTGTAGAAATCGCGAACACAAAAAAGGGAGGAGTCAAATTACTCTTCATCCCTTAGTCTCCCGCTTGGACGGAAGGTGGATTCTGAGTCGGCGGACATCACTGATTTTGGCAAATTTTCCAACCCGTATCGTTGATGTCACTTTTTTTCAACCCCTTTGTC
Source organism: Thermoguttaceae bacterium (assembly GCA_049509395.1). GTDB lineage: Bacteria > Planctomycetota > Planctomycetia > Pirellulales > Thermoguttaceae > JBEKIK01. Next base: position 191 of record JBEKZY010000056.1, read on the forward strand.
ACTCCCCTTTCGTCACTTCAGGCATCCGATTGGCCCATGAGATCGCCAATGAACTGGCCAACGCCTTCGTGATCGAAAAGAACAGGTAGGCCTCCCGCGCCGATATAAACGGCCACGCCGTCTCGGACTACCAGGGCATCCGGATGATCCACCTCGAAGCGATCTCCGTTGACCAACGCCACGGTAAATGGCCGGTATGGCTTTCGCTCCTTGAGCGTTCTCAAAATGTGATCAAAGTTACCCGTTTCCACTAGCTCACCTTTTTGCCTTCTGGGAATCCAGACCTAACGGAATTATATCATAAATGATATTATCGCGATAATTCCGGGACCGGCATAAGCGAATATAACGATTAACTTTAACACGGATTAACTTTGAAAACAATGGGTACTTTTCTTCATTTCAGCGAGATCGCCCTGGCCAATGGCTGGAGCACGTGCTCGATCACGTGGTTTTCCAGCATCTCGGAGCACACTTTCGATAACCGGTCGAGCGTTTCTACGAAGGTCGTGTCGGGCGAAAGGCTGCCGTATTGCCGGGCGGTCACGTAGACGCTGATTTGTTCCTCGGGATATTCGCCGATGCGGACCTGATAGGCGTTGGTGCGGGTTTCAACGCTCCAGCGGCACTGCAAACGACATTCATCGTCCAAGGCCACGGTCAGCGAAGGTTCGTAATTGATCACGGTCACGCCGGGCACCTCCAGCAGGCGCTCCAGGCCGGGACTGACGCCCAGGGCCTCGGCCACGAGCTGATTCTGGTTGCCGCGATAAGTGAAATCGAAACCGTATAGCAAATCCAGGGCCTCGCAATCCAAGGGACTGACCGAAAGCGTATAAGGCGCCAATTCCAAGATCAGTTTATGCTGCTGCATTGCGTCATCGATCTTTTCCGGATTGACCTGCCCGGAGCAGACGCGCCGAGGTTCGATGGTGCACCAGCGATAGCTGCCGCGTTCCTTGTCTTCTTCGAGGACAAAATCGCCCCGCTCGCGGGAATAGAAATTCCGCATGGTAGGAAAGGTTTTTTGCACGCGCTCGAAAAAATGCAGCACGGTTTCGCGATTGGCCGGGAGCTCCATCTCCGTGCCGAGATTCATATTTATGTAGAAATCGTCACTTAACGAATTATAGCGATTCATTCACTCGGACCTCGAAATTCCCAAAATGGAAAGAAACGGCTCTTGTCTCCGCTATTACATACATGGCTAGACTAGTCAGGAATAATCAGCCCGATAATAATTTGGTTGACAAGGCGTTCGCTGGGCGTATAACCATCTACTACTGATTATGGATTTATGTATAGATAAAGTATAGAGATGCCCTAAGGTTTCTGCAAAAGATATTAAGAGAGAGTGTCCTTAAATTTGTGCAAAAGGTTAATAATACCTCTAGATCAAATGAATAAACAAGAAAAACAATACTGGTTGGTGGTTTTCCCTAGCTCATTAGGCTGGTTCGCCATATTAGGGGAAAAGGATCGCATCAAAGAGCTTGCCTTCGGCCGTCCTTCTGCTCGAGCGGCGAAAAAGGCCTTGACGCCTGGTTTACTGGCCCAGGCTCGGCCTTTGAGTAGGAAACCGCCGCTGGTGCGCAGGCTTCAGGCCTATGCAAAGGGAGCTTCTAGAGACGATTTTCGCGATATCAAGCTCGATCTGGGTCAACTGAGTGTATTTCAACGCCAGGTATTGGAAGAATGCCGCAAAATTCCCTTTGGAACCACGCTTAAATACGGACAGTTGGCCGCCCGGGCCGGTTCTCACAACGCATATAGAGCAGTAGGCAATTGCATGGCCGGCAACAGGATACCGATAATTATTCCCTGCCATCGGGTGGTTTCATCAAGCGGCGGACTTGGATCTTATTCGGCGCCCGGCGGAATGCGGATGAAAAAACGGCTGCTCTCTATCGAAAATCCGGCGCTCGGTAAGGCATTTTAGCCTGAAAAATTGGCCTAGAATTGGTTGGGGCTTTTGGGCACAATACCGCCCTCAATCACCCCCCATAACCCACCAATTTCAAAGGCTTTGCCGGCGTGAGAATTCCGGACCAGGGAAATCAAATGATCTTCGCTCCTGAGACGCATCCCATGGAACCGGAATCATGGGATGTCGATCGACGCCAAGACGGCGCGGTCCTGGTACGCGTGCATTCTACCGATCGGAACGGACGCCGATTGCCCGACGCCGTCTTTGCCTTCCGCCTGGGCGATCCCCAATATAATTATTGGGAAGAAAAATATCGAAATAGCATCATTGGGAAAGGGTGATGTGTATTTTAACTTGTCCCGCATCGGCATCTAAGAACCAGACGCGCGGCGGAGCCAGATTTCGCGCCATAGATGGTAGCAGTTCCTCGGGCAGGAGCGGCACATGCGTCCGTGGCAGGTCGCTTCTTCCAGTTCGACGGTGTTGGCGATGGTTCGCAGTTCGCCCGACCATTCGAGAATAAGCCTTTCCACGCGGCCGGCAACGCGAAAACGTTTACCGCAGAATTCGGCCTGATCCTGGGCGAAATTCAAGCCGCGATTTTTTCCGTTGGCGTCGAGGGTGGCTTGGATTTCCGGCAGACTTTTCACTTCCACCCATTCGCCCGCCTGAAGGTTCAGAATTTCGGTGGGAGTGGGTTGGGTTAGAGGATTTTCGGCAGGCTTTTTATGTTGGATAAATAAGTTGAAGAATTTTTGCTTTGCCCGCCCCAGTAAATCGGCAAAAAGTTCGCCGGCTGTAGTTTCACCCAGCATCACTTCCCGCACGTATTGCCGCGGATCGCACCAAGGCAACTTGCTGGACGCATGCACCAGCTCGGTTGCTTGACAGGTGAAGCGATCGCCTTTGTGCGTGGGCAGATTCAAAGAAACAAGTTCCTTGTCGGGCGGGTTGGCCTCAGTCACGTTTTGCGGATCAGCAGGCTTGAGCCAGGCTTCTTTCCAAAACAGTTCGCAGCGCATTTGGCAACCATCATGCGCTTGGCCGTCGCAGCGAAGGTTTTCCAGAAAAACCGTGTCTTTCAGCTTGGCGACATAACAATAACGATCCAGAAAAATACGATCGGCCCGGCGCGGCACGCGGAATTTCCGCCCGCAATATTTGACCATTTCCGGCATGAAGGGCAGGCCGTCGAGTTTGCCTTCGGCGTCGAGCGTGGCTTGGATATCTTCGGGCGAACGGACCTCGGCCCAATCCCCGCGCCGGAAAGCGTGGGACCGGCGATTCCGCAATGCATCGGCCTGATTGCGATCAGTCATGGTTGGCAAGAATATTTGTTAATGCAAATTTCGCTCAACAAATCTAGCTTCTCGTTTCTTGATCGTCAATTATCGCTCCGAATAGCTTGCTGGCACTTAATTGTAATGTTCATTAAGTTACTATTGTCTTGTCGCCTGCGCGACGGTTTCGATGGTGATGGCGGCCAGGGCAGCGCCGTAGTCCAGGTCGATATTGGCCATGGTGTCGTGGGTGTCGTGATAACCCACGCGGTTGATGTCGTAGTTTTCCATAAAAAGAACCACAGGAATGCCGGCGTCGGAGAAAATTTGTCCGTCGGTATTATAGAGTGAGCTGCGCGGATCGTCGCTTGGGCGGACCTCGCCGTGAAGTTGTAGATGCAGGGCGGTTGAAGGCATGGCTGCGCCGTTCGGGCTTCGCCGGCCCCGCTTGCATCCCCGACGGTTCGGACGGCGATTCCATATCGGGGCATTGGCGTTCCAAGCAGCATTGGCCATGTGCGCCACCTGGGCGAGCCGTAAAGATTCCGCACTCGCTCCCGGTGAAATCTGGAAAATATCCGGATCGTTGTCGTTGTTGTGCGCAATCATGTCGGACACAAAAACGCCTTGGATCTGGACTTTGGAAAGATCGAGGTTTCGCGCTCTTTTTCGGCGGAGCTTCAGCTCGCCTTCGATGATACATTGGGCCAGATGCCGGGCGCCCATGCAATCGGAAGGGAATTCCTCACCGGTCAGGTGCACCAGCCACACGTCGCAGCCCAGTTTTCCGGCGCGGCTGAGTTCGAGAAATATCGGCGCGCCGAGCATCATGGCGGCGGTGGCGGAATGGTTGTCGTCGGCGCCGGCCGCGGCCAGTCGGGCGCCTACGCCGCCGCGGGCCTTTTCGTAGCAATCTTCCATGTAGGCAGTATCGTAATGGTCGGCCATGATCACGGCTCTGCGCCGGTTCCGGCCGGGAATGACCGCCACCAGGTCGCGTTCCTCGGTTTTTCCCTCCTGGTTGTTAAGCCAGCCGCCGGACCAGGGGAAGTTGAAATCGGTTTGCCATTGGAAGGGAAGATCGCCGACCGTCGCTTTGCCGGCCATTGGAGACTTTTCTATCAATCGCCGATAATATTCTAAAAGATAATCGCCCAACGCCTCCAGGTCGCGATGATGATGGCGCAAGAGGGACTGGGAAATCGGATCGCGAACGCAGTCGGCATTGTCTTTGTTTATATATTTGCCATGCGCCAGCCGGGCGATTGTGCGCCAATACGCCGTTTCGAACGATCGGCTGGCGGTGCGGCGATAAGTAAGCGATTCGGACAGGCGAGAAGCGGACTTTTTGGCTAAGGGGGCTGAATCCGGCTCGATTCGTTTTTTCAACTCTTGGGTTAATTTTTTTCCCTCGGCCTGATTATTAGCGGACGTTTCCAAATGGCCCAGCCAATCTTCGAGAGTTTCATCCTTGGGTGCGGTTAATAGAGCTCGCGCGAAACTCCGCGGCAGACAATTCTCGCCTAGCAATTCCCAGGCATCGAGCAATTTACGGATGTTCTGGATGGTAATTCTATGTTGGCGGTGGTTTTCAATGGCCGAGAAATTACAGAATGCAGACAGATATGTTTCGCGTCTCGACAAACGGGGCCACAATTCCACCGCCGTACCCGTGTTTGGCCGGTTCGCGAGGTAAGCGGTTATGCATCCCAATGGAACCGTATCGAGAAGGACCTCCGTCCGGGATGTGCTGGGATACAAGTACGCAACCAACGGCCGATGCCAGTATATTTCGTATTGTCCCACGCGCATGGCCGGAAATTGAAAGCGGTATCCGAAAGATCCGCCTTCTTGCAATACCTTTGCAGCCCTGGCAAGATCGTGTTGATCGGCATTAGGTCCATCCAACAGAAGCCGGAAATCTTGCGTCCAGATCTGGGCGTTGCGGGCCATGGGCTTGTCGTACAGTCCCACGTCCTCGGGGGCCGAACTGAAAAGCACGTGGGCCAGGCGATCTTCCCGGCCGGTAACGGCAAGTTCGTCCTCGTGCCTATGAATTCGCGCCCAACGGTTCGTGCGCCGGTAGGTGTTTCGCAATGGGATCACATTTGGATCGGGCAGAAGATGGTCGGGATGCGGTTCATGCAACCAGCCCGATTGCGGCACTCTAATACCGAAAGGATTTGCATAGCGCGCAAAGACGTGCAACAAGGGAATTTGTAATGCCAGCGGCAATTCTTCCCGCAATCGAAGGTAAGGCAACGCACCCCAAAAAACCAGACTGCCCGGAAATGGCAGCAGATGCAACTCACCCGACAAATAAGCCCGCTTGACGGCTTTTGGCAAACATCCAAATGGGCGAAACGTCAGCAGATATTTCACTTGTCCAATTTTTTCGCGTTGAGAATAGAGATACTGTTTCATCCAGGAAGGGATAGAGCATTCTTGCTCATAGGGCAAATTTTCATCGCCAACGCCAGGTAAGATGCGGAAACCGGCTTTCTTTAAATCTACGAGTTTATCGAACGATTCGTCGTACGCGGCGTTTAATAACCGTCGGAAAAAATTCCCGCCAAAAGCCTGGGGAATTTCACGGCCCGGCGCTGTAAAAAAGCCTTGCCAAAAAGCCCACTCAGGACCTTGTTCACTTCCGCCGAAAAGCGTCCAGCGGACGCGGCCTTTGTCGTCCTGAGTGCGCGACAACGCCAAGGGCGCGATTATCACATACCTTTCATGCGATAGTTTTCCCGCATGCTGGGCAAGTTCCGGCGGCCAATATGGATTGCCCTCGAGCTTTGCCTTGGAAATGCCGTGTGAGGATCGGCCGTTTCCCAAATGCGCCGCAACTGTGACAAGTTCGTTGCCAAGATGCAGCAATCCCGGCCGGAGTTCATATTCTTCTTCATATTCCGTAACATACCATCCCACGGGATCGTCGGGTCGGAACAGAGTTGGATTGATGGCGCCGTAAGGTTTGCGTCCCAAACGCGGGGGCGGCATGAACTCTGAATAGGCGACAATCGGATATTTGCCGGGCCCATGAAACCACGGAGCGCCGGCCATCAGTTGTTTCCAACCTGTTCGGCTCATTGTTCTTCCTCAACGTGAAGCCAAAGTTGGAGCGGAAGTTGAACTGCCGCACCATGTTTTAAATTCACAAACGGCACACGGCGTGTGCCTGCTACATTACATGAATTATTGCTTATTATCCCTAAAAGCCAGTGCGGCGGTAGGGCAGGCGGCCACACATTGGGCGGCGGCACGGCTAAGGGCGTCGTTGAGATGTCGATCCAGCGGCACGGCTACCCGCACATTGAAGCCCCGGCCGACGAATGTCAGACCCAGCAATTCACCTGCCGCGGCGGCAATCTGGATACATAAGCCGCAATCGATGCACTTGCCCGGCTCGAAAATCACGTCGGCATGATGGGAGTCTTGCTCGAACTGCCTTCGTTGGCCCTTGTAGCGCCTGGGATCGGCGCCATAAAGATGGGCGTATTTGCGGAGTTTACAGGTCTGCAAACCGCGGCAATCGCAATGCAAACACCGCGCGGCCTGAATGGTTGCTTCATTTGTGTCAAAACCGGGTTCCTTTCCGGCGGCCGGATCTTGCCTTGGTTCCATCGCGGCCCCGGCGGTAAATCGTTGCAGTTCTTCCTTGCCCATCAGGCCGATCTTTGTGGTAAACGGTTTATCAGGGCCCAATACAACCTGCCCGCAAAGATACTGGTCGATGGATACGGCTGCTTCCTTGCCGTCGGCGACGCTGCGGACGACGAGCCCTTTTAAACGGATGGCGTTGCCGGCGGCAAACAAATTGGGCAACTGGGTTTGATAGGTATGGGCGACTTCGATTCCCCGAGGAGTGGTCTTCAGATTCCAGGCGCCGGCTTGCTCCAGGGCAGTAGATCCGCAAGCGATCAACACCGCATCGTGGGAATTTATTAATTTCTGAAACGCTTCGCCCGGGCCGATGCGATTTTGCATCTCCCAGCGTCCGCCCAGCCGGATGATTTGCGCGATTTCGGCGGCGAGCACGTCGCGGGGCAGTTCCTTGGCGGTATTTTCAGACCACAAGCGTCCGCCCGGCTGATCGTTTTCGTCAAAAACAGTACAAGCATGGCCGGACTGGGCAAGATAATAGGCGGCCGCCAGCCCAGTCGGTCCAGACCCGATAATGGCCACTTTTTTCCCAGTGGCAGGCAGGCAGGGCGGCATATACGGATCGCCCGAGGCAAGATCGACATCGGCCACATATCGTTTCAGCAGACAGATGGCCACCGCGGCGTCCAGATCATGGCGGCGGCAGATTTTTTCGCAGGGGGCCGGACAGATTCGGCCCAACACGGCCGGCAAGGCGATGTCGCGTTTGACCGTGGCTATCGCCCCACGCATATCGCCCGACGATATTTGCCGCAGCATTTGGGGAATATCCATCTCCGCCGGACATGCGAGATAACAGGGCGCAACGCAATCGCCGAGGTGGTCGCTTAACAGCAATTCCAAGGATTTTCGCCGGGCGGAGCGGATTTCGGGCGATTCGCTTTCGACCTTCGCCCCTTCTTCAGCAAGCGTGGCGCAGGAAGGAACAAGCCGCCCGTTGCCGTTTACTTTGACCAAACAACACAGGCATGAAGTCGAAGGTTCGCAGCCTTTGAGAAAGCACAGCGCGGGAATGTCGATTCCAAGCTTGCGCGCGGCATCGAGGATCGTCGCCCCGGGGGGGACTTCCACTTCGCGTTGGTCGATTGTGAGTTTGGGCATGAGAAAGGATTCAGGATTCAGAGGTCAGGGTTCAGTGTATGGGGTTCAGGGATCGGAATCGCGAAACCGTAAGCGATTATTTATCCTTCATTTTACTCCACTACCACGGCTTTTACCGGACATATCTGGCGGCAGGTGTCGCAGCGGGTGCACTTTTCCTGATCGATGGAATGTTTTTCGTAAGGTGTCATTGGTATGGCGTCGACCGGACAATGTTGGGCACAGAGCGTGCAGCCAATGCAGTCGTCGGTAATGCGGTAGGCTATCAAGTCTATGCACCTGCCGGCCGGGCAGCGCCCGGACAGGTGGGCTTCGTATTCGTCGCGGAAATAATGCAGCGTGGAAAGCACCGGATTGGGCGCGGTCCGGCCCAGCCCGCAGATGCTGCCAGCGCTTATAGTGACGGCAAGATCGTGCAACTCTTTCAGGTCGTCCTTTTTGCCTTTTCCGGTGCAGATGCGGTCGAGGATATCGAGCATTCGCCGGGTGCCGATGCGGCATAGCGTGCACTTGCCGCAAGATTGATCTTGGGTGAAGCGGAGGAAATACCGGGCGATGTCGACCATGCAATCCGAGTCGTCCAGCACGACCAGCCCGCCGGAACCCATGATCGATCCGACTTCGGCCAAGGCTTCGTAGTCGATGCGGGTATCGGCCAATGCAGCGGGAATGCAGCCGCCCGACGGCCCGCCTACTTGCACGGCCTTGAAAATCCGCTCGCCGGCCACGCCGCCGCCGATCTCCTCCACCACTTCCCGGATGGTAATGCCCATGGGCACTTCGATCAGTCCGCCTCGGCGAACTTTTCCGGCCAGGGCGAAGACCTTTGTGCCTTTGCTCGAGTCGGTTCCCAGTTTGGCGAACTCGGCTGCCCCGTGACGCATGATCCACGGCACCAGGGCGTAGGTTTCGACATTGTTTACCAGCGTGGGTTTTCCCCACAATCCGGACTCGGCCGGGAAGGGCGGGCGCAAGCGTGGCATGCCGCGACGGCCTTCGATCGAGGCCAAAAGCGCCGTTTCCTCGCCGCAGACAAAAGCTCCGGCGCCTTCTTTTATTGCTAAATGCAAGCGGAATTTGCTGCCTGATACGTTATCGCCCAAGATTCCCCGCCGGCGGCAATGCTCGATTGCCTCGGTGATCCGCTTGACGGCCAAAGGATATTCGGCGCGGATGTAAAACAGACCTTCGTTTGCGCCGACGGCCAAGGCGGCAATGGCCATGCCCTCGATGATGCGGAACGGGAACGATTCCAGGAGCATGCGGTCCATGAACGCGCCCGGGTCGCCTTCGTCGCCGTTGCAGATAACATATTTGGTATCGGCTTGAGTTTCTCTGACCTTGTCCCATTTCGTGCCCGTGGAAAAACCCGCCCCGCCGCGGCCGCGCAAGCCGCTGGTTTGAATTTCATTTATTATCGATTCGGGCGGCAATTCTTCCAGGCAGCGCCGCAAAGCACTGAATCCGCCGTGGCTCATGTACTCGTCAAGATTCGTTGGATCGATCTGGCCGCAGTACTCGGTGGCCACGTGTTTTTGCCGGCCCAAAAAAGCACAGACCGGCTGATCGCGAACGTCTATGGCGTGACTGCTGATAGGATCGCTTTTTTCGTCGCTTGCGAGCCGATCCAGCCAATGTGTCGCGGCGTAGATCAACCTGCGTCTGAGCCCCTTGGGCTTAAAATGTTTCAGCACGATATCCGCGGCATCGTCGGCAGTGACCCGGGAAAAGAGTTTTGTGCTTCCGCCCGGTGCGACAAGTTCGACCAGCGGCGTTTGATGGCACATGCCCACGCAACCCACTCGCTTTAGCACGGCTGTCGCCCCGCTTTCGGCCAGTACCTGTTGGACCGCCTGGTAAACCTTGCCGCTGCCTTGAGCAGTGCAACACGACCCCAGCCCTATGCGGATTTCCCCGCATTCGCCCGCGGGAAATTCCGGCAGGGCGGTATGCCTGGCGCCGGCACTTTGTTTTTGCTGAAGAAAATCGGCAAGCACTTCGTCCACCGACACTGGAGCAACGTGGCCGTATGTAATGCCGTCGATCTGAACGACCGGCGCAAGCGTGCAGCAGCCCAGGCAGGCAATCTTTTCGATGGTGAACAAGCCCTCGCGATCGGTATCGTCGCCCGGATCGATTTTCAGGCGGCGTTCCAAGGCGTCCTGAACCAGTCTGGAACCCTTCACGTGACACGCGGTGCCATGGCAAACCTTGATAATATGCCGCCCAACCGGCCGGTGACGAAACTGCGTATAAAACGTAGCCACGCCGGTAATTGTCGCGGGCGTGATTTCGGTCAAGTCGCAAACTCTTTTGAGGGCTTCCTGAGGCAGATAACGATACTGGACCTGGATGGCCTGCAAAATGGGAATTACCGCATCGCTACGGGTCCCAAAGCGGGCGACGGTTTGATCGACGAATGTCAAATCCAGTTCGGTCATTACTTACCTTTTATGTCGCAACCAATGTAGCAGGCACACTCCGTGTGCCGTATCCGCACACGGCGTGTGCGGGCTACATATATTTGGCAAACCCGTACACGGCGTGTGCGGTCTACGTTATTTATTTCCAATACAAAACAAATTATTTTTACCGCGGATATAAAAACATCCGTCCTGGAAAGCGGGACAGGTGACGCACTCTTCACCCAAATTACACTCCGCGACGCGATGGCATTTATCGCGCTTGGGTTCCGAGACCCAGGCTTTTCCATTTTTTGCAAACACGTACATCAGTTTTCCTGCCATGCTCGGCGAAGATATGCAATCTTCGTTGAAATCTTCGGTCCAAAGTTGATTGCCTTTTTCGGTGTCATAGCAGGTAATTGTGCCATAAGTTGCCAGCAAGAAGACGAACTCGTCGTTGGCCAAGGGACTGCAGATGTCGGGCAGGCCGTCATCGGCTTTCCAGACGATGTGTGTGGCGGTCACATTGCCTTGGCCGTCGGCGCGAATAGCCGATAACGCGGCCGAATCTTGGGCCACGAAAACCTTCTCTGCTGCAAAAGTGGGCGAAGGGGCCGTATCGGTTACAAGGCACTTGGCACGCCATATTTCCTTGCCGTCTTTCGGATCGTAAGAAATCACCAAGGGATCGGAGGCGGTTACGATCTGATCGCGGTCGGCGGCATGGATCACAATCGGAGAGGGCCAGGAATTTTTTACCGGCCGGTCGGTCTGCCAAACTGTGTTGCCCGTAGCCGAATCGAACGCCAATAATTTCGATTTCGACGCCTTTTCCGATGTACCCTGGTCGAACTGCACCACGAGCAGATTTTTATAAGTAACCAACGATGACGCATGGCCGTAAGCATTATCGGGAATGCCCAGGCTCTTAGACCAGGCCAACTTGCCGTTGAAATCGAAAGCTGCCAGGTCGCCGTTGGCAAAGATGGCAAACACGCGGCGGCCGTCCGTGGCGGCGGTCGAGGCGGCATACCCTGTGCCGTCCTCAACCTTGGGCGTCTTTGCAGTACTCTGCGGCGTGCCCGGGGCTTCCTTTTGCCAAAGGAGTTTGCCCGAAGAAGTATCAAAACAATAAACCGCTCGCTTTTCTTTATTGGCACCGGTGAGAAAGACGCGATCCTTCCAGACGATCGGCGAATTGTTGCCGGGCAAGGTGACAGGCGTTTTCCAGTGGATATTTTTGCCTGAGTTTGCATCCCACTCGGTGGGAATGTTGGTGTAGACCGACGTCCCTCGCCCGCCCGGACCGCGAAATGAAGGCCAGGCTTTGGTACATTCGTCGTCCGTCGGCGGCGTTTCGGCAGATGTTGATGCCGGTTGAGGAGACTCTTTTTCCATCGCAGGACCTCTATCTTTTGACGAGGCGGATGTTAGTTCACTTCCTTCAGGTGTTACAGGAATATCTAGCCGCATGGAGAAACTCAGCACAATCGCCAGTACGGCCAATGCCATGGCCAAGACCGCCACCGACCAGCGGCCGATACGAGTCCAATGCGATTCAATGTCCGGCGGCGTTGCGAATGGTTGCGGATGGGGAAGTTCGCGCCGTAATGTGGCCGCGATTTTGGTCGAGACTAGGAAGATCGCCACCCCCCCGAGCAACAAGATTGCGCCCACGACGGTAAATGCCCTTTGGCGGAAATATTCCCGGCGCAAACGCAGATCTAGAGAGCGGATTTGCGATTTCAAATCATCGTTCTCCGGCTGTTTTGCCAGAGCAGTCTTTAGGGCCTGATAGGTCTCGATTTCCAAGGGGTCGCTGTTGCCGCGGCGACTGTAATCGTAGAACAAAAGCGAGCACACGACCAGCGAAAATGCGCCGGCAATAGCCACGGTCAAGATTGCCAAGCGATAATTAGTGTTATTGTCGGACAAATATGCACCTCATATTTTCACAATCGTTCAACCGGCATAAGTGCCGAGGCTAAACTTGACTTTCAACCATTGTTTCTTCGCATTCGGTCTTCCACAGCGCTTGTTCCCCGGGGCAGTACCAAAAACATCGCCCGCAGGAGACACAGCCGGCGCGATCGGGCACATAATCGGTGCGCCGTCGGCGGATGGATAAATGAATCAGTTTTATTCCGATGACCAATCCCACCCAAGCACCGAACCATGCTCCGGCAACGCTGAATGTGGCCACCAACGCAGATGCTTCGCGATAAAGGTCCTGAACCGGCCGGCCGGTGTTGCGAAAGGCGTCGATTTCGTGGATCAAGTTTTCGTTTTCCGGACTGGGCTGGGGCGTTTGTCCAGCCTCGTCTTGGCGTATATGCTCGGCGAGCCGGACGGTGGGATGCAGCCAGGCAAGAGGGACTTCCAGGTTTCTGCCCAAGACCGCGCCTAAACCGATCAATACCGGCAGCAGCAGGAGCAATGCCGCCAACCGGCGTCTTGCCGGGCCGCGCTCGGCAACAGGCTGATTTACAGTCGGTTCACGAATCGCTCCATAAGGGCAGGCATCCTCGCACAATCGGCATTGGATGCAGCGATCGGGCGGAATTTTTACATGCCATTTGGAAACTTTTGAAAGCAGGCCCAATATGGCTCCGTAAGGGCAAAAATATCGGCAGTATAGTCGCCCCACAAACAGGCCGACAATAAGAAAGCATCCACCGAGAATAAGCATATTCGCGCTGGCGCTTATGCGGAACATTCCCACAAACGGATCGTAACGGCAAATCACAAATGCGGTGCCGGTGACCGTAAACAGCACGGCCGCACCGAGATAAACGTAAGCAATAAGTCCCAAGGCGTGATCCAGCCAGATGGGCGTTCGCACCGGACGGACCGCCACGAGTTCCTGCACCGCACCCAGCGGGCAAACCGCGGCGCAAAAAGTCCGGCCGAAAAAAAGCGTGAATACCAAGGGCAAAATGAAAAACGCCGCTGCCGACAAGGGCACAATATAGCTCGAATCGCATATAGCCAGCGTGACGTTTTGGATGGCCCCGATCGGGCAAATACAACCTTTGCGCCAGAAGCCGAACCAGGCCAGCGAGGCAATTGTCAGTAAAAACAATCCTCGGCGGGAGCGTTTTTTAACGGCGAAATACGAGGCCAGCGATAATCCGGCCGCAAGCGCGGCCACGTCGAGATAATCGCGCCACATGGCCCGGGCCGCCGGGTTTTGCGTGGTGGGGATTTCATGGGACGAAAACGTCGGCAAAGGAATAACCTCTCCGGCCGAAGACATGACCGCCGGAATCAGCAGCAAAACCAGTAGCAGGATCACAAGATGCAATTTCATCCGTTTTGCGCTCTTCTTTTGGAACGGTTTTGTCTGTCATTGAACGCCGTGCCCGGCTTTTTGTTTCGTTTATAGGCTGCTTCAGCGTCGCGGGCGATTATTTTCAGCAGATTCGGCGAGCCTGCCGGAATGCGAACAAACGCCTGTGTGGGACAGGAAATGGCAATCGAGCATTCATTGCAATTCAAACAGCGATCGTGGCGAACCTGCAAATACAGCGAGCCGTTCATCAATTTGCACCCGGCCACGCACTTGCCGCAGGCGATGCAAAGCGATTCGTCGATGGTGTATTCGAAGAACCGCTGCCCGCCTTTTTCTTCTATGAAATTTCGATTAATCGCGCCCGTGGGGCAGAGTTGGTTTTCCGCGCCTGTTTCCAAAACATAGTCTTTTACGGGAAAATACCCGGTGCACACGTCGCAGTACCCGCAAAGCGCGAAACATTGCACGGCTTTGACCGCCGACTGATCGAGCACGCAATTTATTTCGCAGTGCCCGCAGGCCATGCATTTATCAGGGTCGATTTGCCAGACCAGATTTTCGCCGCGGGCTTTGCGCACGGCCAACAAGCCTGCCAGCCCGCAGAGTCCCAGGGCCCCGGCGATGCGGACGTTATCGCCCAGGAATTTACGCCGATCGACTTTTCCATCTTGGTTTGACATAGTTATTGCTTTTTGTTGTTTTCCCGCGTTTTAACGGCTTGGGGAACCTGGCATTGATCGGCCAATGGGCATCCGCCGCAGGAAAGCGATCCAGCGCAAGGGGCGAGGTGCGAATTTCGCGCCGATCGGACGGACAAAACGGCCCAAACCAATCCCAAGCCACCCAAGATCAACCAACGCGCCATTCCCCGGCACATTTCGCGGCGGTTTTGTTTTGTTTCTGCGTTTGTTGTGGAATCAGGAGAATTATTCATGGTTAACCTCGGCGGCGGCGGTCTTGGGCTCGAAAACAAGGACCCGGTTTTTATTGGAATCCAGGACCAGGATGCGGTCGTGACTGTCAACGGCCAGGTCGGCGGCAACTGATGGAAACTGCTCTTGCCCGGCGACCACGCATTCGAACTTTCCCTGCGGGCTGTAGATTTTTATCCGCGGCAGGCCTTTTTCAGCGGTCACGAATCGGCCGTCGGAGAGTACGGCGAAATGTACCGGATTGCAGCAGCCGAAAAATCCGTCAATTGTCGGCGAGCCTTTTCCCCAGGAAAATTCCAGGTCGCCCTGGAATGTGTACGCTTCCAAGCGTAAGGCGCAGGGATTTACGACGTACAGCAGCCCGTCGCGGCCCACGGCCAGATCGAAATACGGGCTGGTGATAAACAATCCGGGAATCTTCCGGGCGCGATCCGGCGCGCCGATCCTGTTTATCAGTTTGCCGTCGGTATCATAATGCCAGACGATTCGATTGCCGGCATCGGCCAGAAAGACATCGTTTTCGGCAATGGCAATCGACGTAAGCAGGGCTTTTTCATTGATTTTATCCCAATTGCCCACAGTTTTGCCGTCGGCATCGAGGACTTCGACGCGATCGTCAGTACCGACGTAGATACGGCCCGGGTATTTGTGCTCGGCGCCGCCGACGGCCAGGCAGCGGGGTTCGTATTCCAGCTTGATCTCCGCGGCTTTCACCCCCTTGGAATCGAGAACCTGGATGGCCTTGTCGCCTCCAACGAAAATCTTTCCGTCGGGTCCAACTGCCAATGCATGAGGTTGCTTCAGGTCCACGGAAATCTCGGCGGTTTGCCTATAATGTATAAGCGCCGGATCGATTTTTTCACCAGGTTGGTCAATCCACTGTCCGCCCAGGGGATCCATGCGTAAAAAGACCACCATCCCTGCGACAATCGCCAGGACAATCGCCAAAGCGATGAATACATGAACGGTGTTGAATGATTTAGAAGGCATTATTTTTCCGACACTTTCAGGCAGACCATGCGGGTCATATCGCGGACCATCAAACGCCCGGCGGCCATGGCCATCGGCCCCCAACCTTCGTAACCGTTTTCGATCTCCTGCGCACGAGCCAAGGGTTTGTAGCCCATGGGAGTCGCCTCCACCGCGGCGAGTAGTCCATCGTCGTTCATTACAAAAATCATTCCATCGGCGATCATGTACGGGGCGGAGCCGAATTTCTCGCGCCCGCTGTTCCAAACTTCTTTGCCGTTAAGGTCAAGGCACACCAATTGCTTGTCCTGCTGGCGGACACCATATATATATCCGTTAAAAAGCAGGGGCGTTTGCTGTTCGGAGCTGAATTGCTTGGCCGTGAGGCGGAATAAAGTTTTATGCTCGAATTTGCCGTTGTTTTCCCGGAGTTGGAGCATTAATGCGCCGGCATTATAGCCTCCGCTGAAAAAGATTTTCCCATCGCCCACGACAAGCGGCGATGGGCAAGTGGCCATGTCGATCTGCCAAGCGGTGGTTTCCCAGAGGATTTCGCCGGTGTCGGCCGCCACGCCTGCTACGCCGCCCTTACCGCAATACACGTACATCCTCCGTCCCGCGAATTCCATGGGCATAACCGACGCGTGGGTCATGACCCAATTGTGCGGATTTGGACTTTCCCAAACCACTTTGCCGGTCTTGTAATCCACGGTGATCAAAAGTGCTTTACCGCCGGGGGCAAGGATCAAGCGGTCGGTTTTTTCGTCGATCAACGGGCATTGACCTGTGTACCATGGCGGGACAGTAGCGCCGTAATCGAGGACAAGATCGATAAGCCAAAGTCCCTTGCCGGTTTCGGCGTCCCAGCAGGCCGCCTGGCATTGCGGACCGATTGATACGACATATTTACCCGTTATCGCCGGAATTGTCCGCGAGCGGCCGTGGCTCCAGGGCACGATAACTTGATAACTATTGCGCCAGATTTCCCGGCCATCGTCCAGAGAAAGGCAACGCATGGTGTCGGCCGAGCGGTCGATTTCATCCAGCAGATCGCTGCGCAAGGCATTTATCAGTTGGTCTCGATTGTCAGCCAACAGGCTGCCAAGTGCATTTTTCAAGGCGACAAATTCCCCTTCCGACAGACCGCGCTGCGGATCGTTCGGATCGCCGCCTTTACCGGGGAATAAGCGGCGGAGAACGGATTCCAGGGCATCAAATTTATCCGGCGGCGTGGAGGCCAAGGCGGCGGCCAGGGTTTCGCGATCGCCGGGGGAAAGGCTGCGAAGTTGATCGATCGGAGCGTCGTGAACGTGGTCCAGCACATAGACGCGCCCTCCGCTGATTGCAGCAGCGGCGTAACCGTCGCCGAGTTCGACAGTCCATAGTCTTTCCGGCCCGCCTTCAGGCCACTGCCGGGCCAAGGGAATCCCGTCTTTGCATATTGCATCGTGCTCCGCGCCGCGAAAGCAAGGCCATGACCCGGCAATCGCGGAGGGGCTACCCGGGCCGTAAACCGGCTCGCCCTGGATCGGCCGTTTTGCGGTCTTCGCGGGACCAGCGGTTGGCGCTTTATCGAGTCCGGGTATTCTGGCCTGCAACTGTGCCATCGGACCCGTACCGGCCCAAAACACCAAAGCCACTATGCCAAGCACGGCCAAAAGGCATGGGAGCAGCAGACTGAAAAATGATTTCTGCATGCGTTAATCGTTAAGAGCGCCGCTTGTGATTATACAACAAGCCGCGGGATTATATTGTAATGATTGATTATGTACCATCATTCTTAATATCCCACTTAACCTCAAGTGTCAACCCAATTTACAAGCGGCAGGTTGGTTTTGAACTATCAATAAAAAAGTAAAAAACATGAAAATATTTTAAAAAGCCTCCAAACTCCCAGTGTGTTCACCGGGGGCTAAATAAACTATTTCTTTTCCGGCATTTTCATGATGATTTCGGCGTGGGCGGATAGGTTTTTTTCGGTCATGCTGGCTTCCAGATCCAGGCCGCGGAACCAATTCCAGGGCGGGGCCAGGTAGCCTTCCGGGGCCGCGGTCCTTAGCGGCCCGCCACCCGGAGGTTGGTTTTCCAAGGTGACGGAGGTCCAGCGGCCGAAATTATCGCCGTTTTCCCGATATATATATTCACCGCCCAGCGGATCGACAAGCTTGGCATCCAGCAAAAATTCGGCGGCCTCGCGGCAACTGGCCGGCGGCACGTGTAGTTGTTGATCCAGATCACTGAGCAAGCGGAGATTATTCAACGATGTTTCGCTGGTGCGATAGTAGGCCCAATTGTTGGCCAGGGGCATGATCCGGGCTTTGGTCGGATCGTTGATGCGGAGGCGCAATTGGGCCGGGCGTTTCGCCTCTTCAAAATGCAATTGCGGTGTTACCTCGGCCAAAATTTGAGGCTGGAACGAGAACACGGTGTACTGATCGTATATCCTTCGCCAACCGCCCAAGGGCGAAACCGAATAACCGTTGGGATCCGGCGGCGGAAAACCGATATTTAAAAAACGCAGCACGCCCATCTCGCCCACGTTGCCGATATAACCCACCAGCCATTCGCGCAGGCGGCCCAAAGGCAGGAGCCGTGTGAAGTGGATGTCCTGCGGCGGCCCAAAATCCTTAAGTCCCCCGAATACTCGCTGATTGGTCAGCACTACGTCAATCGCCGCCAAATCGCCGGGTACCGGTGCAATTCGCTGAGAATCGGCCGGGCCGGCGTATTTTCTCAATAAATCAAAATGAGCCGGGGCAAACGGAGTCATTAGCACGTCCACAACTACTTGCTCGCGATTATCCGGCAGCGAAGTTTTTTGAATGCCGGCCAGGACCGGATCTATCCGTCCCCAGTTCGCGCGATAGAAATCGGCGAATCGCTTGTATTCGGCAAGTTCAAAACTTGTGACCTTCTCGACGGCCATGTCCGGCACGGGCACAAACGCCCCGCGGCGCCCGCGAAGACTGTCATACACGTCGCCGCCGTCGAGGATCACTCGGCTGCCGTCCGAGAGCGGACCGAAGCCGGCGGGCAGAAAGCTCCCGTCGATCAGTTCTTTGACGGTTGCCCCAGGCTTGCCTTCGCTGGCCGCGGCAAGCTTGGCAAGTATGACCAATTCGATATCGGACATGGCCTGCAATCGCCTGGCCATTTCCACCCTGTAGCACGGACTGGTGATATTTCGGAAAAAGGCGTCGGACATGTAGAGCCAAACAGTGTCGTCGCGCGTAAGCGGCATGAGCTTTCTGGCCTGGCGGAATTCTTCTGTTTTTCCCAATGCGCCTTGGCCCGAGCCGGCCGCGTAAAAACGCTCGACGAGTTTTTTCGATGTGGTGAAGAAATGATAATCGCCGTCTACCGCGTAATACGACCGCACAGTGCCGTCGGGCGATGACAGATATGAAACATCGTGATCGGAGATTTTGATCTTCTGCTCGGTTACGCCGCCACGACTAATGCGTTCGGAGCGTTGGGCGGTGAAATTAGCGCCTAAAATAGAACTATTGCGGGCCTCGAATAAGAAGCCGAACGCGGCCCCTTCGCGAAAGAACATGTCGGTGCCGATAATCGCCACGTCTGCAACGACCGTTGGGCCCAACATGCGGGAAAGAACAGTCTGTTTGAGCACGAGTTGCTTTTCCATGCGCTGGCGCATCTGATGGTCCAAGCCGCGCAGGGCAATGAGGTTCTGGGCGTCGCCGCCCCATTTATCCAGTGTGTCTTGCAGCCAGAGGAAATTGTTGAAACTGCCGAAACGAAGGTAAAAACACTCGACCGGCACGTGCAGCGACAAAGGCTCGATTTGCGCGTCAGCGGCCGGCTCGGGAAATGTCAAGGGCGGGGGTTCAAGCGCGGCGGGCAAAGGCTGATCGGCCGGCTGGTCCAAGTTAGTTAATCCCAAAATGCGATTCTGTTGCAATGCCACGCGGATCGATTCCGTGCCTAAAATCAGCCCTATTTCTTTTTGCAGTAGGGCGTAAGGCGAGTTTGTTTGTTTGGCCTCGGGCAAACGGAGATTGAGTTTTACCGCCAAAGATGTAGTAAGGTAGTTTTGCACCAGGGGTGGATAGTCGGGTTTTTGTTCGAGCAGTTGCGGCGGCCGGGAGTATTGGCGCCACCACTGGCCGAGCAATCGCTGATATGCCGTCGGCGGGGTCTGCCTGGGAATAATATTTATTGGAATAGGCAAGCGGGCCTGGAGCGTGATATATAAAGGTCCTTCGCCTCGGAATAAAAAATAGATAGTGGTCTGCGGCGGTCGATCCATAAATCCGCGCAACAACCCGCCCACTTGTTCCCGGACCGGACCGCCCCGGGTAAGCGGCGTGTCGCTGTCCAAGACTTCTTTCATGATCTTGGCGAAGGCCGGGGTTTCGACGACCGGATATAGAACCCGGCCGTCGCGTTCGGTCAGGGCCAGGCCTTCGGCGCCGAGGGGTTGCGGGAGCATGGTTTCAGGCAAATCGACGACTATCCGGCCCACTCCGTAGGGTTTG
>JBEKZY010000057.1:0-20247 GCA_049509395.1 Thermoguttaceae bacterium
CTATGTTAAATTAATTGATAATTCTATTCCACGATGGAGATTGAACTAGGATCTGATTTTAAAGATTTAAGAGTGTGCTCCTTTTCTTGAGCACGTTCGCATATTCGACGAAGATTTGCTACGTCATTTGCATCTAATGCAAACACCATACGCCGAGTTTCCGTGCCATCGTAATAATTTACAAGCAAATTATGTGATATAATAAATTCTGCAATTTTTTTGGCGGAAGGATTAAATACAGGCCGTAAATCTGTAATTATTCGTGCATCAGTCAAAACATTTTGATGTGATAAACGAAGTTGCTCTGCCTTGCTGGCAATATAAAGTGGATGATCTGCATTTAAAGTGTCAAGAACTTTGGCAATAGTTGAACTAGCAGATTTCAAGGAAGGAAGATTATTTTTAATCCAATCTTGGGGTGCTTGTTGTTCTAGATTTGAGATAATAACATCGATCAATTTTTGAGAGTTTAATCCCAGCCTATTTTTTAAAAAGGTTAGATTCCAAATTGCTCTAAAAACTCGATGGACCTGATCAAGTGGAAGTTTTGTGTTTTTTGCAATGTCATGTTCTGCCTCGGAACTCCCGGCATCAACCTTAATCTGTGCGGCATGAGTAGCAATGCTTTCTAACATTCCGGATTGGCTTGCAAGATGGGCCAAGTCATCTCGTGCAAAATCCGAAAAATCGAGACTTGGAATTGATTCTATTTCTCCCATTATTCTCTCCTCAACTTGTATTTTATCCTGTCCAAAAGTAAATCTCTAGTTACCAAAGTGTTGTCTTATTAGAAAATACTATATTTATGGGTGCTTATTTAGATTTGATGAAATGATATGCGGCGCAATGAGTTGCGTCAATATGACATTTTTACTGAATAACCAAAAATCATACAAGTCCCCATCTTTTGCGGAGATACCAGTCCAGGCTTAGCAGGCAGACGATCATTAGGAAGAAGGGCCAGGTGTCCCAGAAGGTTTTTTTGGTCTCTTGTTGGATTTCCAGGGCCGAGGTTTGTTGGGTGAGGCGGCGGATCAGATCGGGGAGTTGTTCGGGGGCCAGGGATTGGCCGCCGGTCATGGCGGCCAGGCTTTCCATGGTGGCGGAGTCGGCCGAGGCGTTGTCGAGCTCCAGGTCTTGCTGGAAGACGAGGAATCTGGCCCTGGCCGTGCCGAGTAAAAAGGGGACAGGCACCTCGCTGCGCTCGGAGCCAGTCCCCTTTTTAAAGGCTTTTACTTCGACGGCGTAATCGCCGGGGGTTTGGGTGTCGCGGAATGTGCCGGCAACCTGGCTGTCTTGATGCGTGAGGGTCAAGGGGTGGCGGGAGCCGTCGGGCAGGACGATCTCGGCCTTGAATTCGGCGTCTTTGAGGGGCTCGCCCGTCGGGTCTTGCGCGCCGACGGTGAACTCCACGCGTTGCGAAGGGGCAAGGCGGCGCTCGGCGAGTTTTACCCAAACGGCGCCTTCCTCGGCCTGGTCTTTTTTGGCCAGCCAAAGAATGATTTGCCGCCAGAAGCGTTTATGGGCCGATTCGAAGCCGCGCATCCACCAGTGCCAGGTGGAATCGCCGGCAAAGGCCACCGCCCTGCCGTCGCCGTATTGATGTGCGACCAACAAGGGCACGTTGGCCCCGGAATCGGCGAGAATCAGGGCCCCGGGGGCAAGGCCGCGGAACTTGTACGCGCCGTCCAAGGGCGGCAATTGCGACCAGAGGGCTTCGCTGCGTGCGCGATCGGGGGCCAAACGCAGGGCAAAGTGCATCAATCCCAGGGCGGTGGGGCGCATGGGCAATGGGCCGGGCAATTGCAGATCGCCGCGGACCGGCTCATCGGGATTCTGCCGATCAAAGCGGTCCATGATCACGGGCAGGATATTATTAAGCGGCGTGTTGGCATATCCGCCGGCGCCGAAACTGTGGAACCCGCCGAGCATGATCAGTCCTGCGCCGCGCTCGACGGCCTGGGCCAGGGATTTCAGTTCATCGCCTTTAAAGGCCGAGGAATCGACGTCGCCGAGGATGAAAACTTCGTATTTGCCCGATTTGAGGCGTTCGGCCAGATCGACGGGCCGATTGGCCGGATCGCGGGGATCGATGCGGATGAAATCGACGTTGATATCGGGCGAGGCGTCGAGCGCCCGGCGGATGAATTTTTGCTCCACGCGGAATCCGCCCTCGATGTAGAGCACGTTCAGCCCGCCGGCAAGCACGTTGACAAACGTGCTGAGTTGATTGTTGGTGGTGACCAGTTCGCCGGGCTGGTCCGGGACTTCGAGGGTAAGCTTGAATTCGCCGGGGATTTTCGGGACGTAATTGAATTGGACGGGCAAGAGTTGGCCGTCGGCGTCGGCCTTGACGGTTTGCTCGGCCACGACTTCCATCTTGCCAGGCGCGGTCTCGAACAGCACGCGCACGGGGATATCGCGATTGACGTAACCGTCGATGCGGACCTGGCCGCTGATGGCCAGTTCGTTTTTTGCGAACACGGAGGGATTGACGACTAAATCCTTGACGGCCACGTCCTGGGCCTGTCCCAGTCCGCGGGATTGGCCGATGGGCACGGTGAAAAGCGGAAAGCCCAGGTGTTTAAGGCGCGTGGCTGCCGTTTGCGGGGCCAAATCGCGCGGCGCGTATGCACGCTGGGCACCGTCGCTTAACAGGATAACTCCCAACAACCTTTTGCCGGCCTCCTGGCGCAAGACGTCGTCGAGGGTGGAGCCGATGGCGGTTTGGCTGCCTTCGGGCTCGTCGGGGAGTGTGATTTCGCCTTTTTCGACGGCAAGCGGATGGGCCTCGGCGTCGAAGGCATAGGCCTTTACCTCGAAATCGCGGGCCAGTTTGGCCAGCGCGGCTTGGGCATCGGCCAGGGCCTTGCACAAAACCTCCCAGCGGGTTTTGCCGGCCAGGGCGTCGGGGACCGACATGCTGCGGGATTGATCAGCCAAGATGACCAACGTGGCCGATTGTTTTTTCACTTCGGTGTAGATTAGAGTGGGGCGCAGCATGGCGAAGATCGCAAGAACGACTACGCCCAATCGCAGGGCGGTCAACGACAGGCGTCGCCCGCCGCCGAGGCGACCCTTTCCCGGTATCAACGCCAACAATGCCAAGAGCGCAACCGCAACGGCGATTACGAGCAAGTAGCTGTCGGCGATGGGGTAAAGAGAAAGGCGGAACATTTTTTGTTAAGGATGAGGGATGAGGGATGAAGGATGAATAAAATTGCTGAAGGCTGAATGATGAATGATGACTAAACCTACAAAACCGCTTGCGGCTTCGCGCTGTCCGCCAACCGTTAAATATATGCACATATGATTTGTTGCGACCTTTTCCATAATTATCTTTCCGGGCTGCGATAGAAGCGGTTTGCAAGCAGGGATTCCAAGGCCAAAAACACGACGACGGCGAAGATCAGGGGCGGGAATAGTTCGCGGCCTACGCGGCCCATGCTGATGTCGCGGTCGATTTGCTGTTTGGTTTGGGCGATGCGGATTTTATGGGGGGCGAAAATTTGGGCAAGCTCTTTTTTGTCGAGCCGCTGGAGTTGGGTTTGTTCGGGGGCCAGATTGACGCTCAAGGGGCGGTCGAAGCCCGCTTCGCGCCCGCCCGATTGCACGCGGTAATTGCCGGGCTGCTCGGTTGCCGTGATCACCAGGCGATGGTGCTGAGGGTCGGCCGAAAGGGGAACGCTCACGTCGCCCGGGCCGGTCAGCAGGTAGTTGGCGCGTTGGGTTTCGGGATCGAGTTGCAGCACGGCCGTTTGTCCGGCGAAGTAGTTTAACTGCTCGTTGCCGCTGCCCACCAGGTATGACGCCATCTGGTTGACAAGAATAAAAAACGGCCAGGCTTCGTCGCTTACGAGCAGCAGATTCCAGGGATTCTGATTGGCGCGATCGGAAACCGGCGTGGTAATCGTAAGTGCGCGTCCGGATCCCACGGGACGTTCGAGCACGGCGGGGCGGCCGTCGGAAAAGGGCAGGACCACGCCCACGCCCGGATGCGGCTTATCCAATTCCCAATAGCGAAAGACCGGGGAGCGGTCCCAGGGGACTGAACCGCTTTGTGCGCGGAATGGGGTGAAGATGGGGTGCTGCAAATCGCGGGGCGCGAGATGCAAGTCGCCTTCAGGGCGTCGGGCTTGTCGCAATAAATTACCGGGCAATAGTTCCTGGGCCTGCGTGGTGTTGAATGAATCCATGGGCTGGGCGTTGCGGCCTAGAAAAATTGCCACGCCGTGACCGTCGGCGGCGTAGTCGGAGAGTTTTTGCCATAGGGCTGGCTCCAGGGGCGTGGGATCGAGCAGGAAAACGGCGGCGTAATCAGAGAGGTTTTTCTTGGATAGATTTTCCAGATCCGCGATCTCGCAGTCGAAGCGGGCCTGCCCGCGCTTGCGAGACACGGCCGGGGCCAGGGCCTCGGTAAGAAAGAGCGACTTACTGTCGGCCGGTTTTGGGGCGGCGATCAGTATGTGCCAGGGCGGTTTCACCTCGACGGAGAAGAATCGCTTGTCGTCGGCGGCCAGGGCGTCCTGCCCGACGATCTGCAAATAGCCTTGATGGGCGCCCAGTCCAAGCGAGGCCAGGCTAAATTCGATTTGCTGGGCTTCGCCCGGGACGACAGTGACGCTTTCGGCACTGCGTTTTTGCGGCTTGCCGTCGTCGTCGATAAGGTACAATTCCACGGTGCGCTGGTCCGAAGCGCCCAGGCAGGACAGTTCGGTTTGGATGGTTAGTGGGCTGCGATTGGAGAGCACCTCGGCCGAAAGGCGCGGTTCGCCAAGGGAATAATCGACGGGATCGGGCACGCCCACGTCGATGACATAGATTCCCACGCCGGGGAGTTTTTTCAGGCTTTCCTGCAACTGCGAGGCCATGGCCGCCGGCCAGGCGGCGCGGGAAAAGTCGGTGAATACATATATTTCTTTTCGTGCCAGGGAGGATTCTTTCAGCAGGCGGATAGACTCGTCAACTGCATAGGTCAGCGATTGGGAGTTGGGCACGGTTTCCAGGCGTTCGATGCCGTGCCGGGCCGCGGAGCGGTCGGCCTGGAACGAGCCTGCGCCTTGGCGGGTGTCGAGCACGGCGATTTCGCTTTCCTGCGGCAGTTGGGCCAAAAGCCAGAGGCCCATTTCCTTTGCGGTCTTAAGCCGGGTTTGGTTTTCGCGTAGATATTCCATGCGCGGAGCGGCATCGAAGACCAATGCCGCGGCGACCGGGGCCTCCTGGCTGCCCAATGCCCCGCCGAATTGCACGCTGGGCCGAGCCAGGGCAAATGCCAAAAATGCGATTATTCCCGCACGCAGCAATAGCAGCAATATGTGCCGCAGATTTAACTTTCGCTGGTTGGTGTCGTGCTTTTGTTGCACGAAGCGCAAGGCCGGGAATTCGAACAACGTCGGCTTGCGGCGCATTATCAGATGCAAGATGATCGGCACGGCGATCAATGCGGTTCCGGCAAGCAGTGAGGCGTTGAGAAAGGTCATTGTTAAAGTAGGCAGTGGGCAGTGAACAGTGGACAGTGCGGAGCCGCAAGTGGTGGTATTTGACTCACAATACTTAATCCTGTATGAAACCCGAGTGATTTTGTGATTTCTTGATTTGGCGCATTAAATGTAATAATTTCTTCACGTAACGAATCAGCAATATAATAGAGACGCTTCCAGTTCCAGACAAAAGAACAAACATGATTAATGGATACAAATCCATGGCAACAAACTTGCCGTTTATCCAAGAGCACACAGTCACACAAAAATGGAAATCGAACATTAGACTGAAAAAGGCCACGAGACTCCACACCATGATTTTTCCTATATAGTGATTCTTGAGGTTATTAATGGTGAAGTCGGGACGTGTGGCACATGCAGAAAGGTGTTCATTTCCATAAATGTCAACATATATTGCATTATTGCAGGACTTAAGAAGCAAAGAAACGCAATCAGCCAATGAGTTTGGCTGAAGATATATATCCAATTCCTTACTCATACACTCAATTTCAACGTATATCGCTTTCTTGAGCTTGTTTTTTCGGATGCTTATCATCTCGATAAGGTCATACGGGAATCGGCAACAGGCAAGTCCGCGGCCAATCTGTAAATAGTCTGGATGAAATTGAATATAAAAACATAACCGACTAAGAAACCCTTTCCAAACGATTCGTATAAAAAATATTCCTACAAAAAGAGCAAATAAGCAGGCGGGCCAAACAATATTGAAAAGCAACCATATTATAAAACCTGCTGCAATTCCAAAAAAAATTGCTATTGGGATAAAACACAGAAATTCAATGCAAGCAAAAATTTTTTCCTCTATTCGAATGCTCCGTGGGGTTTCAAAGCATCCTCCAGGAAAACAATTATTCTGATCAATTGTTGGAATATCTGTGGCCATTTGTCGCAGAACTGTAATTTCTCTTCGAAATCAGCGATTAAAAGTCATCGCGAAACCGCAAGCGGGTTTTAGTGGTTTATTCATGGTTCAATATTTTTTTTATTCCTAAAAAACTGGGCAATAAATTGCCCAGCCCTCATCCCTCATCTCTCATCCTTTATCCTTTACTCTATCCTCTCGCCGATCTATTCGCCAAATACTCGGTCAGCGCCCGGTCGAACTGCATGCTGGTGTCCAGCGGCACGTAATCCACGCCGGCTTGGAAACATTCGCGGCGGTAGGTGTCGCGGAAGGAGTCCAATTCGGCGAGGTAATCGGAACGGAAACCATCGGCGTCGAGCGACAGGCGGTTGTGATTCTCGGGGTCTTCCAACTCGACCATGCCATCGAAGGGAAAATTCACCTCGGCCTCGTCGAGGATGTGGAAGAGGATCACGTCATGCCCGCCGTGGCGCAGGCGGTAGAGCGATTCCATGACCGGGGCGGGATCGGCCAGGAGGTCGGAAAAAATCATAACCAGGCTGGCGTGGCGGAGCATGGCGGCCACCTGGACCAGGCTGTGGGCGATGTCGGTTTCGCCTTCGGGTCGGAGGTTGGCCAAAAGCGAGAGCACGTCGCCCAGGTGGGTGCGCCGGGCCTTGGGACGCAGGCTGTGGCAGATTTTCTGGTCGAACGTCAACAAGCCCACCGGGTCCTGCTGGTGGATCATCAGATAGCACAAGGCGGCGGCCAGACAAATCGCGTAATCGAACTTGGTCAGCTCCTGGCGATAGGTGTAACCCATCGAGCGGCTGAGGTCCATGACCAGGTAACCGGTGATATTGGTCTCGGCCTCGAACTTTTTCACGTAATACTTGTCGGTCTTGGCGTAGACTAGCCAGTCGATGTCCTTGGGATCGTCGCCGGGCGTGTACTTGCGATGTTCGGAGAACTCGACCGAAAACCCGTGAAACGGGCTGGCGTGAAGACCCTGCAAAAATCCCTTAACGATGAACTGTGCGCGGAGGTCCAGCCGCTTGATCTGGTTGATCACCTCGGGCTTCAGATATTTTTCAGCAGTTGACATGGGGGAGCGACGACGGGGTTGGATTCTTACTTTTCAGCGGTTTCTTCTCGCCAGCACAGGCGCGGCCCATCTAGCACAAGCGATAGGTTGTTAAGCACATTTCTACCAAGAATCCCGCACTCGCCATGGATGAGTGGAAAATGTCCGTGGAAGTTCCGGCCAAGGAAAACCAATTCCGCCTCCACTACTTTCACCGCGATCGTGCCGCCATCAAAACCTTGCAAATGAAGGCCGACTTCGGTTGCGCCTTCCAATTCGAGATTTTCAGCACATGCTTTTGGAATCAAGGTGACATCCGCACCGGAGTCAATCAACATGGCAACGTCGGAGCGACTGTGGGAGCGGTCAAGCGTGCGTATGGTTACTATTGCCACGGGCGCCGGCGGGTCAAATTGCTTTCCATCATAATCAGCCATCCGCTTCCTCCTTCCTGACTTCCAGCTTGAAGAAAGACGCCTGCGACGGATCGGCTAAGCGCGGACTTCGGATGTGTACCGTCCGTGGTAATTCCATCCCAGGAACAATGACGTAAACCTTTGACTTTTCAGGAAGCATCGCGTCGGCGGGCAGGTGGATGCAGCCGTTCTCCACGACGCCTTCATAAGTTATGACTTTCATAATTAGTCCTCATTCTTCATGATCGTGACAGGATGGTCATGAAACGCCTGGATATCATTATATAATTAAAGCGCGACCAATGGTCGCGGCTTTACATTGGATTATTTTTCATACTTCGGAATCATGGGCGGGGGGATTTCGTTTATGAGGCGATGGATTATGTCTTCGTTGGTCATTCCCTCGGCCTGGGCTTGGAAGTTGGTGCTGATGCGGTGGCGGAGGACGGGGATGACGATTTTTTGCACGTCTTCGATGGCCACGGAAAAGCGGCCGTCCATGGCGGCCAGGGCCTTGCCGGCGTGGATCAAAAATTGTCCCGCCCTGGGTCCGGCGCCCCAATCGACCAGGTCCTTGATAAACGTGGGGGCGGTTTCATCTTTGGGCCGGGTGGCGCGGACCAGGCGGGCGACGTACTGGATGATATATTCGCTGACGGCCACCTTGCCCACCAGGTTTTGCAGGTTGATAATCGCCTTGCCGGAGAGCACTTTGCTGACCTCGGTTTTTTCGCCGCGAGTTGTGGTGGCCAGGATCCGCTCCTCTTCGTCGGATGAAGGATAATCGACTTTGATGTTGAACATGAAGCGGTCCAACTGGGCCTCGGGCAGGGGATAAGTGCCTTCCTGCTCGATGGGATTTTGCGTGGCGATGGTGAAAAACGGATCGGGCAGGGGATATGTTTGCTGGCCCACGGTGACTTCGCGTTCTTGCATGGCCTGAAGCAATGCGGCCTGGGTTTTGGGCGGCGTGCGGTTGATTTCGTCGGCCAGGAGGATATTGGTGAAGATTGGCCCGTCGACAAAGCGGAAATTCCGATGGCCCTGGTCGTCCTCTTCCAGGACGTTGGTGCCGGTAATGTCGGAGGGCATCAGATCGGGCGTGAATTGGATGCGTTTGAATTGGATGTCGAGGATTCGGGCCAGAGTGCTGACCATAAGGGTTTTGGCCAGGCCGGGCACGCCAACCAGGAGGCAGTGTCCGCGGGTGAAGACGGCGGCGAAAATTTGCTCGATCACCTCGTCCTGCCCGACGATGACCTTTTGCAATTCTTCCTGCATCAGTTTGCGATGCTGCGAGAACTCTTGCAATACGTCGCCAAGACTGCGAGGTTTAACAGTGGACAAGGGAGGGTTCCTTTGTAAAGGGCTAGGGGTTAGGGGCTAGGGATTAGAGTTTGAATCGAGGTTCGAGTGGATTTCGCGTGCATGTGTTATATTGCAAATTGAGCAATTGCAAATTTCAAATTGCAAATTGAACAAATGCCAATCTCTAGCCCCTTGTCTCTAATCTCTAATTTCTTCCATTCTATAATATTACCACTAAAATACCCAGGATTGGGAAGGGAGTTGCCTACCTAACTTTTTAATTCTAAGATACTTATGGTGTTCTTGCGGGGTGATTCAGGATGAGGATCGTGAAACGCATATTCCCTTTGGTATTACCGATATTAGTGCTTTTGGCCGTTTTGGTTGGGCGGGATATATCGAATGCGCAGGAGGCCCAGGGCGATATAACCGCTGAACAAGTGCGGGAGACAATCGATAAAGGCATAACCTATCTCAGGCAGCAGCAGAAAATCGACGGTTCGTGGGACGAATATATGCACCAACCGGGGGGTGAAAGCGCCCTTTGCACTTTGGCCCTATTAAACGCCGGAGTCGAGCCGGGCGATCCGCAGATTCAAAAGTCCTTGGCATATCTGCGCAAGTTCAAGCCGGAAAGGACTTATGTCACCTCTTTGCAGACCATGGTTTTGGTGCGGGCCGAACCTCAAAAAGATATGATGCTCATAAGTCGCAACGTGAAGTGGTTGGAAAGCATGCAAATCATGGACGGGCCGCAAAAGGGAGGATGGTCGTATCCAGAAGGCAGAGGCGACAACTCGAACAGCCAGTTTGCCTTGCTGGCTCTAAACGAGGCCGAACGCGCCGGCATCGGCGTGCAGGTAAGCGACAGGACCTGGCGCCTGGCCCGGACTTATTGGGAAGATTGCCAGAATCCGGACGGGTCGTGGGGATATTACAAGCACGTGCCGGGCACGGGAAGCATGACGTGCGCGGGCATAACGTCGCTGGTGATTACGGCCGATAAAATCGAGCAGGCCGACGCCAAGGCCGTGGGCAAAAAGATTCAATGTTGCGGCAAAAACGAGGGCGATTCGGATAAGGGCGTGGAAAAGGCATTGAACTGGCTGGGTGCGAATTTTTCCGTGAGCCGCAACCCCAACTATCCCGGCGGAAATTGGCAGCTTTATTACCTTTACGGCCTGGAGCGTGCGGGTCGGCTTACCGCGCGGCGGTTCATCGGCAAGGCCGACTGGTATCGGGAAGGGGCAAAATTCCTGGTTGATCATCAAGATAAATTATCGGGATTTTGGAGCGGGTCGGGCATGGCCGAAGACAGCCGGTTGATCGGCACCAGTTTTGGGTTGCTTTTTCTATCGAAGGGGCGGTGGCCGGTGTTGATAAGCAAGCTGAAACATCCGCCCGACGAGGATTGGAACCAGCATCGCCACGACCTGAACAATCTCACGCGGTTTGTCGAGTCGCGGTGGAAAAAAGACCTCACCTGGCAGGTGGTCGACCTGCGCTTGGCCAGCGTGGAGGATTTGTTGCAAGCGCCTGTTTTATTTTTATGCGGCAGCACAAGCCCCTTGCCAGGCGATCCGGCGGTGCGTGGGGAAGTAGTGCAAAAACTCCGTGATTATATCGATCGGGGCGGCTTTTTATTTGCCGAGGCATATTGCGGCGACAGCGGTTTTGACAAGGGATTCCGCGAGCTTATGTCGCTGGTATTTCCGGAGCCGGAATATCGCTTGCGCATGTTGGAGCCGGAACATCCGATCTGGCACGCCGAGGAAATCATCCCGCCCGAGCAATTGCGGCCGCTGTTGGGAATCGAATTCGGCTGCCGCACGAGCGTGGTTTATGCGCCGCTGGATCCGGCGGACGATCCAAGGCCGTCGCTTTCCTGCCTGTGGGAACTTGCCCGCAGCGGCCGGGGACAAACATTCAAACCTTCGGTGCAGGCCCAGATCGACGCCGCTCTGGGGCTGGGCATCAACGTGCTGGCTTATGCCACGAATCGGGAATTGCGGGGGAAGGAGGAGAATTTCAACATGCCCAGTTCGCGGCGACCGGGCGATCAGGCGGAGCGCGGGCGGTTGTACATCGCCAAGATTCGCCATCCGGGAGGATGCAATACGGCGCCTCGGGCCCTTGTGAATCTGCTGGATTTGGCAAGCCGAGAACTGAAGATTCGCGCTACGGCCAGGGAGGAATTACTCGACATCAGCGACGATGCCCTGTTCGATTACCACCTGGTGTTCATGCAGGGTCGAAACGCTTTCCACTTTACCGACGCGGAGCGGGAGCAATTGAAAAAGTATATCGAGCGCGGGGGAATGTTGTTTGCCGATTCGATATGCGCCAGCAGGGCGTTTACCGATTCGTTCCGGCAGGAAATGGCCGTAATTTTCCCGCAAAATAAGTTGGAGCGGATACCGGCGGACGATCCGCTTTTGAGCGCGAAATTCGGCGGATTCGATTTGAAGATCGTTACCCGCCGCGATCCGCAGGACCGGGGCGCTAAAGCGCCTTTGTCGGCGACGCTGAAGAAAGTCGCGCCGGACCTCGAGGGCATCAAGTTCGAGGACCGCTGGGGAGTGATCTTTTCGCCTTATGATGTGAGTTGCGCGTTGGAAAAGCTGGATTCGCTGGAATGCCGGGGCTATATCCGCGAGGACGCCGCGAGGATCGGCCTGAACGTAATACTGTATTCATTGCAGCAGTGAAATTGTGAATTTGGGCAATCTTTTCCGATTATTCCTAATTTTCCGATTATTACGTGTCGATTCAACCATAAGAGGCTTGATGTGGTTTGTCGCAACTGTATCAAGAAACCACAAGGTTAAGTCGCGAAACCGCAAGCGGTTATATCGCGAAAGCGCAAGCGGTTTAATTGGGGGGAATTGCCGTGTACAAACGTAGGTGGGGAATCTGGGGATTGATTATCATCTTGGGCGCTCTGTTGCCCAGCGGCGCGGGATGCGCGTGCTATAGGACCGGACAAGGCTGGGTGGTCGAGTCGGGTTGGTCGCTGGAATTCAAACGGATGCTGTGTTGCTGCAGCGGTGCGCCGGACTGTAACGTGGGATGCGCTGCACCGATTCCTAAAGAGCCGGGCTGCGCCCCTGAGTGCAATCAGGAAGGTGTAGTCTTGAATGAGGCCAATCCCAAGCAACTTGAGAAACTTGATAATGCACCCTTTGCAAAACAAATGGAACGGAGCGGCCGGTTGGGGATATGTGCCAATTGCGGGCGATTAGCGCGGTTTAAACCAGAGGAAAAGCCGCCGGAGCCGGTCGTTGCCAGATTCGTTCCCGTACCTACTGGGCCGGTTTTTTGTCCCAGGGAAGAAAGCATGCAGCCGGCATCTTATGAACGGGTTTCAAAGCCAAAGGAGCAAACATCATTAGCATCGGCAAAAAAGTCGCCGCCCAAGGCCCCCTTGCCCGAGGAAATTCCTCCACCGCCGATTGCATCGGATGTAGACAAGTCGGGCGCGGCTGTTCCCAAGCAACTAAGCGGACCTCAGGAGCAGACGAGTTGGATATTCTCACCGCAGCCGGAAAAGAAATCCGATCAGTTGATCGAGGCTCAACTTCCGCCCCGGCCGTCGGAGCGGGCTACTCGGTAGCAGTTTCAACAGGAACGCATCGCTCTTACGTTCAGCGCGGCATGAGTGTCGCGGCTACTGAGAATCAGAGACTCAATAAACATTCATTGTTCCTGTGCTTTCCTGGGCAGATCGATGGGCAAAGAATGGCAGCCGCCTGGAGCATTTTGCCTATTATTTCCAAATTATGCAAAATGATGTCTGGCGGTATAGGCAGTTTTTTCCGGTGGCGTTTCCAGTAATCAAGGTATGGATTGTAGGGAACCGATGAAGCAGAAGTACGCTTGCGATGGCGTGGGAAGGATTAGCCCGCGCTTGGGTTGTCCCGCGTGCGGCAGCCTAAAGGCAAAGACCGCGGCCAAACAGATAACAACTGCGATAGACGCCCCATGCTCCATCGAACAGCACGCCCAATATGTTCATTCCGCAGCGTCGCCGCGTTGGTCATGGCGGCAATAATTCTGTGCATGGCGTGGTTTGAGATTGCCGCCGCCTCGGAACTGAGGATGACCCCGATCGTTAAGGCGGTCGAGGGTGCCCGCGAGTCGGTGGTTAACATCCGCGGGGAAAAAACTGTTGCGGCGCCTTCCGGGCAGACCCAGGGAGCGGAGCCCGGGCGCAGGGTCAACGGCATGGGCACCGGCGTGGTGATCGACCCGCGGGGATATATCATCACGAATTATCACGTGGTCGACGGGGTCCGCGATATTCAAGTTACACTTGCGGACGGGGAGCGATATATCGCCAAGCTGGTTGCCCGGGACCCTGAAACGGACCTGGCGATAATCAAGATCGACGCCAAGCAGGACATTCCCGTCATTAGCATCGGCACGTCATCGGACCTGATGACCGGGGAGACCGTGATTGCCATGGGCAACGCCTATGGATACGAGCACACGGTTACGCGGGGGATAGTCAGCGCGTTGCGCCGTTCGGTGCAGGTCAACGAGGCCCAGAATTACGACGACCTGATCCAGACCGACGCGAGCATCAATCCGGGCAATTCCGGGGGGCCGCTGTTGAACATCGACGGGGAGATGATCGGAATTAACGTGGCGGTCCGGGCGGGTGCGCAAGGGATTGGATTCGCCATTCCGGTGGACAAGGCCATGTCGGCGGCGGCGTCGATGTTGGCGTCTGCCAATGCCGGCAAGGTTTGGCACGGAGTCGTGGCGGGCGTCGATAATTCGGGCGGAAGTTCCAAGGGAGTGGTTGTGGAATCGATTGAAAAGAGCAGTCCCGCGGCTGAGGCGGGGATTAAACCGGGCGACGTGATCACCAGACTCGACGGCGTGGAGATGCATCGGGCATTGGATCTGCAGCGGGCTTTTTTGGACCTCAAACCGGGCGACAGAATCGATATAGCGCTCCGCCGATCGGGCGAATCGATGGCAAAGCATCTGACGCTGGGGGCACAGCCGGAAGTGCAAAAGTCCCCCAACGGACAGATCTGGGAAGTGCTGGGCATGGATCTGAAACCGATACCGGCCGAGGAATTCCGCCTGGCCCACCAAACGCGATACAGCGGTGGATTGAAGATTACCGCCGTGCGCGCGAACAGCCCCGCGGCCGGTCAAGGCATTCGGCCGGGCGACGTGCTGGTGGGCATGCACATCTGGGAAACGGTTTCGCTGGAAAACGTGACTTATATTCTTAACCGGCCCGACTTCGCCAGTTTTAATCCGGTGACTTTCTATATTCTACGCGGCGAAAAAACCTGGTTCGTAAATCTGCCCTTGGGACCGGTTAAAACAGCACAACGCTAATCCATTGTGTGCTCTTGGGACAACCGCCGGATTGCAGACTGCCGGGCAGTGCATCCGAATCTCTGGAATTCGTTATTCGAGAACACCTTAAGTCGATTCTTCACTTCGCAGCATTTCTTGTGGAGGCGAACGATTGCAACTCCCACTTGCGGCAGGGCAAGCACGCGGCCATAATTTGGTAAGTGGGAATCACGATACAGCGTAAGTTAGGCGGCGGTGGTTTCAATCAGATCCTCTAACCGTCTGAGGTGTTTCATGGGTCGCACGTTGCTTTGTTCGCTCGCTGGTACTGGGGTCGGGTTCCTTGTTGGTTTTGCGGCCGTATACACGGCGTTTGGCGCACAACCAGCGAGAGACACAGGACCTATCGCCTTGTTCGTGGGTATTTTCCTCGCCGGTACCGGTGCCATAGCCGGCGCCATCATTGGTGGAGTGGCGGATTTGCGGGAGTCCTTCAGGAGGAAGGATCAAGCCCAGAGAGAAACACAGGATCGAGACAAATGAGAGTCCGGGGAAAATTAAAGGTGCCAGGAACCATTATTTTCATATTTTCTTAGGGATAGGGGCTTAATATTCGTTCCTGTATTGGTTCCTGGCACCTTTAATTTCCCCAGCCTCTAAATGTCGCGTTTTCCCATCAGAGCCGGGCCGTGTCGGCCCGGAACAACCGGGGCGACACGCCCCAACTTCGACCAGGAATAGTCGCCATTCCGGATAGCATTTCCGTGTCCCACATGGTATGTTAGAGGGGATGAGCGCCGAAATCAGACAATCCGATTTGGAAGCCTATCTTGACGAGGCCCTGCCTGCCGAAGAGATGGTCGCCATTGAACGTGTGCTGCGCGGGGATCGCGGCCTGATTGGACGGCTGAGTTCGATTCATGCCCGGCGGAACGCGGGCGTACATTCGGTGGGCGAGATCTGGCGCGGTCACCGTCTAAGTTGCGCGACCAAAGAACAATTGGGCAGTTTTTTGTTGCAGGCTTTGCCCGATAATTTGGCCGACTACCTTGCCTTTCATCTGGAGGTAGTGGGATGCAGGTTTTGCCTGGCGAATCTGGCCGATCTAAAGGCCCAGCAAAAGGAAGACCGGGAGATAATTAAACTTAGGCGGCGCAAGTATTTTCAATCGAGCGCGGGGTATTTGCGTGCGGGAAAGTGATTCATTCAATAGCGCGCACCACAAGCGAGGAAAAATAATTCGCGGTCCTTACCTGCGCTTCGGGCTGGTATAACTTTATAAATGATCCGGAGGGGAGTTTATTCGCCGCCCGGGGCCGGGTTTTTGGGATTTACCTTCACACAGCCGGCCACCATTTCCATCCAGGATTGGAAATCGACAGACTTATCGATACCGGCGGGCCAGCGCCAAATAAGGGTGACCAAGGCGTCGTTTTCATCGTGGAACATCAACACAATGGTTCCTTTCAACTGGACGAATTGACCTTCTTCGCCGGGCGGGGGCTTGATGTAATAAAATTGTTGATTTCCGGTGGCCTGGCAGACTTGCCAAAGAATGTCACGGGCTTCGGGTGTTTGGGCCTTTAAATCGGTCAGCGGGGTAGTGTCATTAATTTTAGAGGTCAGATCGGCTTGCATGAGTTTGGGGATATTTCCTCTGCTTTGGCGGGTACTCACGGCAACATACAGATAATATGGCTGTTTGCCTTTTTTGGCGTCCGGAACAAATCCTTCGAAGGTGAGCTTCAGGTCGGCTAAGTCAACGACGTTGGGTTTTATGCGCTTGGGATCGATCGGCTTGCCGTCGGGCGAAACAGCTTCCTGCAAAGGCGGATTTTCAAAACCACCGGATAACAAGGTTTCAAAGGCATTTTTGTTGGAATCGTTTTTTTGCGGAATTCGAAGCGATACCTGCGTGCCGGGCACATCAATAGGAGACGATAAGAGGTTGAACTTGGAGCCCATTTTAAGTTCATTAATCCGCCTATCCAGGCGTTGTTCGTAATCGCCGGTGCCGCATCCCCCCCCAAAAACCAAGAATAACACGGCAACTGCCGCTATATATTTATTAGTTACTATGCGATTCATCAGTGCAACTCGATGTGAAAGGGTTTTAATGCTTGGTATATTTAGCCCCGGGTGAATACACCCGGGGTCTCGAATATTTTCTACATTTCAACCCCCCGTGTATTCACGGGGGGCTAAATATCAAATGAATTGTCGCACTCGGGGCGTGCCGTTGTCAAGCGTCACTCGAAAATCAGGTAGCCGAACCCCTCCGGGGTGACTTGGGTGGAGGCGGGAGTGGACCAGGATTGAAAACCCACGCCAGGGATCGTCCGCTGAACTCCTACGGCCCAGGCATCGCGCCCTTTGACGGGTGGCACGGGCGCCTTGCCCGCGTTGGCATCGCTGGAATGCCCATCGGCACCGGCAGAATGCCCGTGTGACCCGTTAAGTTGATCCAAGGGAACGGCGGCCTCGATGGTCCAGGCGTCGTCGGTCAAGTTGGCGGCCACGAACCAAGTAGGGTTCCAGGCCGCGTCGCCCCACAGGGAATCGGCCGTAAAACCGCGGTAGTCGATGGAAAGTCGATAATAGGTGGCGAAGCCGCGGTCGATGTCGATGAGAATGTCAACATGATCCTGGGCCGTGAGATCGGCGTCGCGCGGCCGCGGCGTAGCGGCAGGCTCGTATTTCACGCCTGGTGCGCGCCTGCAACTTACGGCAATGTACAAAAATTCGTCGTCGTAAGCGAAAGCGACCAGGGCGGGCCAATCGTCGTCGTCCTTTAGTGCGCTTTTAAGAGGGACCGATTCGACTTTTTGCCAAACGGCGTCGTCCAGGCGCCCGTCCAACTTGGGCTTGGCAGCGGCCTTCCAACATTTCTGCACGGGTTTGGACTGCTTGTTTTTGGGATCGGCCAGCCATAATTCGCCTTGGGCGCAGGCAGACCATGCGTTTGGTTCGGGGCCGCGGGTTTGAAGGAGGTAGAATTGTTCGGCCGCTTTGGGCAAACCTAGCATTCGCCAGGCCGCGGCCAGGGGAAATCTTAGCGCCGGCTCGGCGAACAGATCAGGGCGGGTCCGCTCGATCTGCTTGCCCAGGGCCGCGGCATGGTCCAAACGGTCTTGGGGGAAAAAGGGGACAGTCCCCATTTGGGCGAAGCCCCCTTCGGGCCGTTCCGGCAAATGGGGACTGTCCCCTTTTTCCCTCGAGGTTTGGCCGAGGGCTGCTTTTTGCCCGGACTGCTCCTGCCATGCGATTTCGCCGCTTGCGTAGTATTGCACCAGCCAGAGCAATGCCTGCCGGGCAAGGGGATGCTGCGGATAACGCTCGGCGAGCATGGCATAAGATTGGGCGGCCAAAGGCCAGCGACCGGTGCGATGATATTGGTCGGCAATGCGGTAGATTATGCGGGCGGCAGTGTTGTCGTCCAGACCGCGGATCAATTCGCCGCTTTGGGCCAAGAGATTGGCATCCTCGCCGGGGTTGCGAAGCGCTTGGTCCAGGATGGCTTGTGCATTACGCTGTTTTAGGGCCATGCGCTGCAGCGCGTCGATATTTTCCAGGGGCGCTTGGGATAAATCTCGGCGGGCTTCTCCACCCGGGGCCAGGGCCAGACCGGCCATCAGGTCGCGGGATTGTTGACTGTCGGGTGCGCGGTCGGCCAAGGCGCTGAACCCCAGTATCGTTGGTGGAAGGGAAAAGCGGTCGGTTAGCAGCCCGCGGGGTTCAGTTGCGGCATCGGCCAGGGATCGGCCCAGCCGGGCGGAGAATTGCGACGCGGATAAATCGATCGGACCATGCGTGCCTGTGTCCGCGGCGGCGTAGACTTTTTTTACCTGCCAGGGACTCAAGCCCGCGTCGGCGATCTGCCCGGGGCAGCAAGTCGGATCGGCCGCCTTATCTACAGCCTGCAACACGGCCTTGCCGATGAGCGGACCGAGTTGATCGGCGCCGGGGGAATTAGTGTTGTTGGTTACGACCGCGTCGGGGCGCCAAAGGCGTAATTGCCGGACAATATGTTCTTCAAGCGCATCCATGCCGCGGCCGTTGTGGATGACATCCCAGCCCTTGATATACTGTTGGGCTGTAAGTTGCAGGCCGCTTTGGCGGAGGGGAAACTGCCAGGCAAGGTCGGCCTGGCTGCCGCCTACGGAGATCACGGCCTGTTGCAGGCGTTCGGCCAGGGGCACGTCGTCGTTGGGGCGGACCTCGACGTCGCGCCGTGTAAGGACCTCGACTGCGCTGAGATATCCGTCGTTGCCCGAGAGTTTGGCGAGTAATTCCAAGGGCACGTCGTCGGCTTGGGCGAACAGCGCGAGGACGGCCGCCCTGGTTCCGCCGGAGCGTTGCCGTTGCCAGGTGCGCCCGCCGTCGCCGGTTGCCAGAATGGTTCCCAGCGATCCCACGGCCCAACCATGCTCGTCATCGAGGAAAGTCATTGCCGCAAGCGGTGTGGAAACTCCGGTGGAGAAGGAAGTCCAGGAAGTGCCGGCGTCAGGGGTGAAAAAGACCCTGGTGCCGGGAGTTCCGGCGATCCAGGCCTTGGGACCGCGAACGGCCAGGGCGGCGAAATCGAAATACCGGGCGGCATGGGCGGGAAAATTGCCGGATGGGGCGCGCCACGCGGCGCCGGCATTTCCGGTGAGAAGCACAAGTCCGCCGTCGCCGACCAGCCAGCCGTAGAGGGGAGGCACGAGGCGCAATTGGCGAAGATTTTGCAATCCGGAATCGTTGATGCAAAAGGATTCGATTCCGCCGCGGCCGGCCGTCGCCGCCGCGGCATAACAACCGGCCAATGCCCCGGCGGTCGGAGAGATGAAATCGCCGGTCAACCAGGCGGAACCGCCGGAGCCGAACAAGGGGCGCCAACTTCGGCCGCCGTCGTCCGATGTGAATACGCCCGAGCCATACATGGCCGAGGGAAAGCCGATTGCCCAGCCGTGGTCGGGGTCGATAAAAAGGATTTTTTTCAGTGCGGGCAGCATGAGGCGGGGATTGCCGGTCCAAGTTTGACCGCCGTCGCGGGTGGCAAGCAGCACGCCGGCGCCGGTGTGCGAATAGGGTTGGGCCGATCCGCCGGCGGCATAGCCGATTTTTCTGGTGAGGAAACAAACCGACTGCAACGAGCAATTCACTCCGCAGGGCTGCAGGCGCCATTGCCGGCCGCCGTCTTGGGTGTGCCAGATTGCGCTGTGATCGCCAACGGCCCAGCCGAATTGGTCGTCGACAAAGCAAACGTCGGCCAGGCGGGCGTCGCTTAAAAACGATTCGGGACAGATGCTGTTGGGATCGGAGTAGGGATTGGGGGCCTGCGCCGGGGAAGCGGAAGCAGGGCCGGCATTTTCGCTGGGGACTCCGAAAACAGGGCGTTCCGGCGGGGCGGTGCGATCGGCATCCTTTTGCGAAGCAATTGTCAGCAGCAATGCCAGCACGGCCGATGTGAGCATGGCTTTAAAGTATAAAGACTTTGTAGCGGGTTGGTATGCGTTTTGCGAATGTTTTTTTATTGAAAATTGTGCAATTGCAAAATGCAAATTGCAAATTGAACAACATTAAACCACTTGCGCGAGCTTTGACTTTAATCCGTTCTTCATACTTTTTACTGAATACCGACAACTGAAAACCAAGATTATTTCATGGCCGCCAAGACTACAAGGAAAACAATCCACACGATTTCCAATGTAATAGCCGCGGCAAGAAGACACTTTTGCAAGGCCGTGGGCTTTGATGGGTGCGGCGTCGGCCCGTCGCGGCGTGCGACGTCTT
>JBEKZY010000058.1:0-20132 GCA_049509395.1 Thermoguttaceae bacterium
CAGCCTGCGAGCAAGCCGCAACAGGTTTCCATCAGTTCGCAGACCGCGGCGAGTGTATCCGATCCCAGCCTGCGAGCAAGCCGCAACGTTCTTCTTGCAATTCGTCTTGCAATTCGTAGTGTATCCGATCCCAGCCTGCGAGCAAGCCGCAGGGGAAGTGAGGAGGGGAAAAGGGTGTGAAAGTACGGAGTACGAAGTACGGGAGTTTGGAATACGATAGTACGGGGTACAAAGTACGAGAGTTTGGAGTACGAGGGTACGGAAGTATAAAGGCGGATAAGAGTGTCCGGCCTCCCGAACCCTGATTTTGTAGGGTGCGTGAAACGCACCGCCGCGTCTTTCATTGGTGCGTTTCACGCACCCTACTGCCTGAACCCTGAACCCTGAACCCCGAACCCTGCCCACTGACCACTATTTGCCGCAATAGTCGATAGTCCGCGCCATTTCGCTTTTGAGATCTTTGCGCCGCACTATGCGATCGATAAAACCATGTTCCAGGAGAAATTCGCTGGTTTGAAAACCTTTTGGTAGTTCGATGCGAATGGTGGCCTTGATGGTCCGCGGGCCGGCGAAACCGATCAGGGCTCTGGGCTCGGCGAAGATCACGTCGCCCAGCGAGGCGAAGCTGGCGGCCACGCCGCCCATGGTGGGATTGGTCAATACGGAAATAAACAGCCCGCCCGACCGGTCAAAGCGTTGCAGGGCCGCCGAAACCTTGGCCATCTGCATCAGCGAGAGGATGCCTTCGTGCATGCGTGCCCCGCCGCCCGATCCGGAGATGATAATCAGCGGCAGTTGTTGCTGGGTTGCCCGTTCGATGGTGCGGGTGAGTTTTTCGCCTACAACCGAGCCCATGCTGCCCATGATGAACGAGGAATCGGTTACGCCGAAGGCCACGCGCCGGGCGCGGATCATGCCCGTGCCCACCACGGCCGCTTCCTTAAGCCCGGTCCGCTGTTGTTCCTCTTCAAGCCGCTGCGGATATGGTATTTTGTCCACGAAGCCCAGCGGATCGGTCGATTGCAGGTCGGCGTCCCATTCCTCGAACGTGCCTTCGTCGAGGACTTGTTTAATGCGTTCCTGGGCGGACACGTACCAGTGGTAATCGCACTCGGGGCAGACGCCCAGGCGTTTTTCCGCTTCTTTGCGGAATATGGTTTGCTGGCAACCGGGACAGCGTTTCCACAGTCCTTCAGGCACGCCGCGCTTGGGACGCTTGATCAAATTCCGCCAACTGCTTGAATCCGGTGCGTTAGATGGCATGTTATAGGTCTTCATTCTTTAACGAGAACTTCTTCAGGCTCGACTTGGAGAAATTCCACGCGGCCGTGGCCGTTAGTAGGTTTCCACAAATCGCCCAATTCGCCGTGCACGATGAAGCGGCGAACCAGGCTGAGCAGGGGCTCGGGCACGCAAATGCCAATCATACCTTCTTTGTGGCGTTTGAGCAATTTCATCATGGCTAAGCGCACCCGCTGGTCGGCCGCGCCCAGCATTTCACCTTCGGGCGGGCAGACGTTTTCGGGCTGCTCCTGCCATTGGCGATAAACTTTGGGGTGTTTTCGGCGCACGTCCTTCACGAGCATCCCCTGCCATAGTCCCTGGTTTAAATTTTGCATGTGAACAAGTTTTCGCATCTTTATGTCCAGGGTCTCGGAAATGATTTGCGCGGTGCGAAAGGCAGGCTCGCTGGGCGGCGCATAGATTACTTCCAAACCCTTGTCGCGCAAATCCTCGGCCGCCTGCGCCGCTTCGGCCAGGCCTTGCTCGTTTAATGGGATGTCTAAGGCGCCTTGAATCCGCTCTTGCGCGTCATAGTCGGTGGTCCCGGGGCGGATAAGCACTATTTTTAACATTTCTGGTTAAAACTTCCTCTCTAATTGAATACATATCTCTTCTACAGGGTACAGTCCCATTTTCGCCGGCCATGCCGACATGGCGCCCGAAAAATCGGGACGGTCCCCAATTTATTAAACGTGGATATTTTTCGCGGATATTGCCATGGCTGTCATTTCTTCAATAAATCGGCCGTAATCATGGTGGGAAAACAACGCCGAGCCGATGACGAATAAATCGGCTCCTGCCCGGGCGCATGCGCTGATTGTATCATGTTGAATGCCGCCATCGACCGAAAGCAGTACATTTGGATCGGCCATTTCCCGGAGTTGGCGCAATTTTTCCAACGTAACCGGATTGAATTCCTGGCCGCCAAAACCAGGTGTTACGCTCATTACCAGTATCAAGTCGCAAAGATCGAGGCAACCTTTCAGAGCGGAAACCGGAGTGATAGGATTTAGGGAAATTCCGGCAGCCGCGCCGATTTGGTGGATTTCGTCCAACAGGGGGCGGGGATTGGGCACGGCCTCGATGTGGATCGTCAACAGGTCGGCGCCCGCATGGCGGAATGCATGAATGTACCTGGCCGGCTCGGATAGCATCAGATGCACGTCCAGGGGCAGATCGGTCGAACGGCGGATGGCCTCGACCACCGGGATCCCTATGCTCAAGTTGGGCACAAAATGGCCGTCCATTATGTCCAGGTGCAGGACCTTCGCTCCCGCCCGTTCCAGCCGGCGGATTTCTTCTTCAAGATGGGCAAAATCACACGACAACAAAGACGGAACCACCAGCGGCGCAGCGTTGTACAGATCAGTGAGCATCCGTGAATAAAACATAATGCAAACGAGATATATGGGAACAAGCAATGGCGGTCACGACAGAAATTCAACGATAACTGTCCGGTCGGGCCTTTTTCCCGGCCGCTCTAAGAGTTGTTCGAGCAACAACGCGCGATCACAATCTACCGCCTGAGTGAGAAACCGGAATTCCGGCCGGCACCGGCACCGAGGCCCGTCCCTCGACATTGTTTATTATATGGGTCTATTTTAGCAAGCGAAGTAATTGTCGTCTGCGCTCCTTTTGGGGGAGAGCGCATCTCCTTTCTAAATAATGAGTTAAGACTAGGTTGGCGTATCTTCGCTTCTGGGCAGATCATCCAGCGATTGAAGATTGAAAAGCCGCAGGAAGCGCTCGGTGGTATAATAATGAGGCGTGCGGCGTTTACCATCGGGGCGCTGGATTCTCAGCAGACCGCGGCGCACCAGTTGGGTCAAAATATGACTGCTGGGCTTGCCACGCAAACGGCTGACGCGCTCGCCGGTCAACGGTTGTTGGTAAGCTACGATGGCCAAGATGTCGATGGCGGCTTGAGACAAACGCGCCTCGTGAATGCGACCGTAAAACTTATTTCGCAAAGCGGAATGGGTTTTTCTCAGCGTAAGACGATAACCATCGCCCTCGCCGACAATCTGGTATGGGCAGTTATCGGCGGCATAACGCTGATTTAGTTCTTCGACCAAGAGGGGAATTTCTTCAGCGGCGACGTCGCGCATCAACTCGGCCGCTTTACCGGCCGAAAGCGGCCGGTTATCGCGATTGCCCACGAAAAACATGGCCTCCAAAATGCTCAGCGGGCTGACGGGACAGGCGTCTTCCGGAGCAGGGGAGATTGACGGTTGTTCGGCAGGGCCGGGCTCAGCTTCGATCGCCTCTTGATCAACTCCCGCCGGTTTAACAGAGACGGCGGGTGATTGCTCCGCTTGTTCCGCGTCCGCCTGCGGCCGCGGCGCGGCGCCCATGACCTGCGCAAAAGCCTGGGCTAATTCATCCAGCGAAATGCCTTCCTGCTTGCACGGTTCGGTTGGTGGTTCGGGAGTCTGCGACATAATTGGCTATTGTATTAAACAAGAGAACAGGCATTCTTGCCTGTCGACTTCGGGCCAGATAAACCAGACAAGAATGTCTGGGCTCCTGATTAAATGTCCGGTCTCCTGATTTGGCTAATTTATTTTTGTTACAACCTCTAGCAGTTCATTCTTTCGCTCGCCGACCATCCGCCGCGCGCTTGTAAAAATGCCGGCGAATTCATCGGGCAAGGGAGGCAATTTCACACGCCGCATGATCTGGTTCAATCGCATTAATAGTTTGTCATC
The DNA here is from genome assembly GCA_049509395.1 of Thermoguttaceae bacterium. Lineage (GTDB taxonomy): Bacteria > Planctomycetota > Planctomycetia > Pirellulales > Thermoguttaceae > JBEKIK01. Next base: position 3,993 of record JBEKZY010000058.1, read on the forward strand.
TTGGAGATAATCCCACAAGACCGGTTGCCGGCGGAATTCCGCGATCATGATCGACAAACGCTCGGTGGGGAGCGGGGCCATGCGGTTGACGGCGGCCTGGACCAGAGCGGGCTCGATCTCCTCCAAGAGTTGATAATATCGCTCTAAAAGATGGGGATTTTCCAGGGCCAATGTCGCGTCGAGCATGATCTCGACCAAAAGGTGACCCAGGAAACTGGGCCGCAAACCGTCCTGGTCGCGCAAGGCGTCGCGGACCATCACCGTCAATTGCCAGGAAAGTTCGGCAAAGGCCCGGGTATTGTGAAATCGGGCGTCTTCATCCAGGTGCCGCCGCACTCCGCCGGCCACTGCCGCCGTCACCGGATCGGCATCGGCCAGAAACGGCTCGACGTGCTTGATCCGCAATCGCACCCGGCGATCGGCAACCGCCAGCCAATCGGGCACGCCTGCACCAGCCGCGAAGTACGGCCGGTCCAATAGCGGCAGTGCATGGGCAAAGTAATTCATATATTTACCACGAATATTGACTTTATAAACTATAATTATGCTGAGGGAGATACGATTATGAAATGCCTGTTTTCGCAGTACCGCGGTTTTTTGCCATTAGTGACTTTGTTGATCGGAATTGTTTTGGGCGGCTTTCTCCCGCACATACCCTTGCACGCCGTAGCCACCGATCGCGCCGAGACCTACCTCATCGCCACCGGTCTGCTCGATACCGACGTGGAGGCGGTGTATTTCCTCGATTGTCTCACCGGCGATTTGTTTGCCGCCGTGCCGGGCAAGACCAGCGGCGGATTTACGGGTATGTATCGCTACAACGTTTTGAAGGACCTGCAAATTGACCTCGCCAAGAATCCGCATTTCCTCATGGTTACCGGACTTGCCGATTTAAGGAGCACAACAAGCCGAGGATATGGGGGAGCGTCGGTTGTTTACGTGGCTGAAACTACCACCGGCAAAGTAGTGGCCTATGCCATACCCTGGGATCGATCGCGCTGGAACAGCCACACACCGACCCAGGACGTGCTGCGTCCGGTTGGAGTCATATCCTTCCACAATGTTCAGCCGATTCCTCCCGCGACAAAGCCTTGAAAGATTATGGTCCACGAGCTTTCAGGATTTTAAGGGCCTCGATAAGTGCCAGGGCTTTGTCTTGGGTTTCCTGGAATTCAGCCTGTGGGTCGGAATCGGCGACAATGCCCCCGCCCACGTGGAAATAGCATCGGCCGTCCTTGATCACAATCGTGCGAATGACGATGCTTAGATCCATCGGCCCTGCGAAATCGAGATAACCGATGGCCCCGGAATAGATGCCGCGTTTGACGGGCTCCAGCCGGTCGATGATTTTCATGGCTTCGATCTTTGGCGCGCCGGTCATCGAGCCGCCGGGAAAACACGCCCGAACAAGGTCCAGTGCGTCGCGTCGCGCGGCAAGCCTGCCGCGGATCGTCGAGACCATCTGAAACACGGTGGCATAGTCCTCGATCAGCATGAACTCGGGCACCTCGACGCTGCGAAACTCGCATACGCGGCCGAAATCGTTGCGGACCAGATCGACGATCATCAGGTTTTCGGCCCGATCCTTGGGCGAATCGGCTAATTCCCGCCGGAGCCGCCGGTCTTCTTCAGGACTGGCCCCGCGTGGCCGGGTGCCCTTGATCGGCCGGCTTTCGGCAATGCCGTCGGGCCCCAGTGAAAGAAACCTTTCGGGCGACGAAGACACCACCTGCACCTCGGGAAAATTCAAAAACGAGGCGAAGGGCGCCGGATTGATCCGCCGCAACTCTTCATACAAATCCCAAGCCGTGCCACCGACAAGCGGAGCGTCAATGCGCCGGGTCAGGCAAACCTGGTACACGTCGCCCGCGGAAATATGCTCCTTTATCGTTTCAATCTTGCGGCAGTAATCGGCCTGGTCAAACTGGCCGCTGATGTCTGGCTCATAAGTCCCCTCTACCTTTGGGAAAATTCCATCCGTCCCCTCTCCCTTTGGGAGAGGGCTAGGGTGAGGGCGAGTGCCTTTTTCACTTGTCGCAATGGATTCAAAACCTGCTATCCGAGAGAGCAACTTTTCCCGTTGCATCTCGGCTTGGCGGCGCGCCGCCTTTTCATCTTCGCCCCGGCCGAGGATCGACAAATATGTCCGGCCGCTGGAATGACAATGGCCCAGAATGGTGGAGCAAAACATGAGGTAGATATCGGGCAAGTCAAGGTCGTCCGCGCCGGCATCGGGCAATTCTTCGACAAAGTAGCCGGCCTCGTATCCAATATAGCCCGCCGCTCCTGAAAGAAACGGAACCGGATGATCGGCATACTGGCGGTAATCGACGCGATGGGCGGCAAGCAGTTGGCGCAGATCATCAAAAGGCAAGGCGATTCGATGCGTCGTTATAGGCTGTTCCAACTGCCGACCGTAGGAATCGGTTAGCTCAATAACTTCGATATTTGCTCCGGCCGAGGGCGGATGTCCCTTTTGGCGTTTGACGCGATAAACCAGCGTGGGCTCGCCGCCGATAAAAGAATAACGTCCAAGCCGGCCAGATTGTTTTGCGCTATCCAATAAAAACGAATAAGCCTCGCCGCGATAGAGTTCGTAATATCGCCAAAACGGAAACCGAAGCGGCACTTCGTCGAGCAAATGGCAGCAAGCCGGCGGTATTCGTATTGAAGTATCATTCATTTGCTGTAAATCTTATGTGTAAGAAGGAAAAAAGGGAAAGGGGGAAAAGGGGAAAAACAAAGATAGATTAGCCCATAGGGCACTATGCACAACATGGTCGCAACCGATGGATATCCTCTTGGGCTTGACAATCTGAAACTGCACTCCATTAATACATGTGGAAAACTTTCAACCTTTTTTATAGGGAGGACAAATCATGGCCACATTTGTGTTGTTGGGCAAGTACACCCCCCAAGCTTTGACCGATCTGAGCGCCAAGCGGACAAAAGACGCCTTGGGGATAATCAAAAAGAACAAGGGCGAAGTGCAACTGATGTACGCCACATTGGGTCAGAATGACCTGATATTCATCCTTGATTTTCCCGGAGTCAAAGAAGCCATGAAAGCCTCCATCGGTTTGACAAAGCTGACCGGCATCGGCTTTACCACGTCGTCGGCAGTACCGGTCGACGTGTTCGACAAGTTGGTGGCGGGGCTATAAGGTGGGAAACGGGGAATAGGGCGAAAAGTATGGCGGCTGAAAAAACCACTTGGGATTTAGTACTGATCGCTGTCCACAATCATAAAAGTTCACGACTTGCAACGTAGTAGGCACACGCCGTGTGCCGTCCGCTTGAAGTGTATCGGTATAAAAAAACTCACAAACGGCACACGGCGTGTGCCTGCCACATTGATGCAGGATCACCTTGAATGATTACCCGCATTCTCTAATCTCAGATTCTTATTTGTTCGGCAACTCGAAGGTGATGTCGCCTTTGCGGGTATTTTGGTCATAGGGCGCGCCGCCGTCGTCGGTTCCATCGAAACCGATGCTGTAAATTACCAATTTGCCATCGGTTTGTTTTAAGCGGATTGGTTTTCCATCGAAGGGATCGAGCGGGACTAAAGCGATAAAATCAGGCATTAGATTCTCGATTTTTTCAGGATATTTTCCATTCTTCGCCCGGTATCGGCACATAGCCAGTGCAATTTCAGAAAGCCGGCGTTGGGCATCTGCGCGAGCCATGCCTTCAGCAAATGCTTCGACAGCCGGAAATAACATGCGAACGGTCAACGATTTAGCTTTAACGATTTTCGCATTAAATCTTCGCCAGTCATCTTTTACTTGGTAATAGGGTCTGGCTGCAAGCTTGTTTGATTCTTCAGAATACAAATAATGGATCTTAATGTCGTTGTCCATCATAAAGATGCGGAAAAGGAAAGTCACGCCCGAAACATCGTTTTGCACTTGCCTATAGGTATTTCTATTATCGTTGATAAATCGCATAAAGCCGGGAAGATTATTGGCTATTTCAATACAACAAGATAATCGCATTGCTTCTTCGTACTGAAATGCCTTAAGCATGTTTTTTTGAAAAGAGACGAGATTGTTTATTTTTATAGCGTTTAAGTCTTCCTCGCCGATTTGTTGCGAATTTAGTATGTATTGTAATGTTTCCCCAGCCATGCCATTTATTGCCGCTGATATTAAATATGATACCATAAACGGTGCAGCGTCATTTTGGTTGGAGAGAACAAACATGGCATTGAGGTCTTCAATAGCTGCTCGATAATCGCCTTTTGCCGTTTTCCAGCGAGCATCCAGCGACAGTAATCTCGCGAGATCCCGCAAGATATATATTTCCGGTAGTTCCATGTCTTCCCGAGGCTGAGAATATTCGTGCTCGAAATAGCAACCTGGTTTTTTCGATCCCGCAATTATCAAGGCAACCGTGCCGGCTTGTTGCTGCAAAAACCGCGCTAACTTAGGATCTTTTGGATCGAAATCCGGTGTATCTATAGCATCCAACCAATCAATCCATGTTTTTTTCGTTATCGGCGCACCGGGCAGCTTATTATTGGACTGAGAATCTTCTTTTACTGCTTCCGCGAGCATTGTTTTGGCATTTTCAAGAACATCGGCGGCCTGTTCGTAGAGCAAAGCGGCGTTATCTTTATCAGGCACGCGCGGCGGAGCGGCCGACAAGGCCAATGCGCCTGCATCGGAGCGTAAGCCGGCCAATTGTTGCCGGGCCGCAAGATCCATATTCCAAAAAGTCATCAAATGCAACGCCACAGCCACGCCAAATGCAAGCGCCAGCTTGGCGCGAGCCCAGTTTACCCGGCGATAACCGGCAATAAAAAGCCAGATTGCCCCACCCAAATAAAAAATCGTTATCGCCAATAGCGGGTAAAACGGGACATCAAGCGAATCGTGAAATTTGATAAATCCCGCCCAGATATCAAAGAAAAGGTATGGCAGAAAAACAAAGATGCATACGGGTAATGAAATCAAGATAAAAAGCCAACGGCGTCGGATCCGACTTGTGCAAGCAATTACGGTTGCTACGAGAAGCAAAGAAACGGCCAAACTTTCTATCCATATTAATACGTAACCCATGATGATTTTCCTTTTGACTGCTGAGGCGACAGTTGTACTGGCGCCAGGGAAGGAAGTACAACTGCCACCCTAACAATTCTTATGGCAATAAATCCTTGAAATCGCCCATTTGAGTTATTGCGGCATGTGAAACGGTAATTTTCGGATACATAGCAAGATTTGCACTCGTGCATAAAAGCAAGGCTTCACGCCGCGCATCGGTTTCGGACATCTCCGGCAGCAAGTCTTTTATTTGTCTGACAGTTCGTTCTGCCGACGGACGGTTATCGGCAAGTTGGAAATGAAAATCGGTTACTGAGGCGGCCGTAAGCGACAGATTAAGCCAAACCGCGGCGACAAGCGCTGCCGCCGCCGCAAAACGCCAAAAATCGAGCCTGCTTTCGCGACGCAGGCGATTGTGTACGCCGGAGGTTATTTTCTGCCGGAGTTCGGCCGTGGGCTGTGAAGCCGATCGAGCGGCCAATTCGCGCTCCAGGCTTTCAAGTTCCGGCGGTAGTTGCCAATCGCTCATAATGTGTAGGGTGTGTGAAACACACCTATATAATTGTGGCGGTTTAGTTCATGGTGCGTTGCACGCACCCTACAATAATGTTTCCCGTAATTTCTCCAATGCATAACGATATCGGCTTGCGGCCGTGTTGATGCTTATCCCCAGCACCTCGGCGATTTGATTAAAGGTCAACTGGCCGTCGATTTTCAGTGAAATCACTTCGCGTTGCTCCTCGGGCAGTTTCTGCAAGGCTTGCTCCAAGCGATCGGCAGAAGGGTGATTGGTTTGTTTCGGCTCTGTTTTGGCTTCGATATCCTGCACGGCTGGCGATGATGCCGGTTCACGTTTTCGACGTTCTGCACAGCGTGCCGCCGCGCGGCGCAAGGCCGAAAACAAATACGCCGTTAAATCCTTTACATCGCCCAAGGTTTTGTGCGAACGAATCAGGGCCGTAAAAACCTCTTGCACGGCATCCTCGGCGTCTTCGCGATGGCCTAAAATCCCGTATGCCGTTCGATACAACCGTGTGCCATATTGGTCGTACAATGCGGCAAACGCCCGCTCATCTCCGGCGGCCAGGCCTCGAAGCAGCAGGTCATTACCGGCATTGGTCATTCGTTGCTCCGCTATTATAGAAGAGCGGACTAAGGCGGGGATTTGTCTAAAAAAGCTAGAAATTACATGCTGAAGTTTATGCTTGTTCAATTTGCAATTTGCATTTTGCAATTGACAATTTGCATTAAAGAATCTCTATTCCCCACTTTCCGGCCGGGTCATGCGCCAGGGATCTAGGGCTTCGTTGAGTTGGGCTTCGGGGAGAATTTGCTTTTCAATACAGAGTTGGCAGATGGTCTTGCCCGATTTGAAGGCCTCTTTGGCCAAGGCGGCGGCATGCTCGTAACCGATGTACGGCGTCAATGCGGTTACCAGCGATAGGCTGTTTTCCACGGCCGCCTGGCAGACTTCGGCGTTCGCCTCCATGCCGGCCAGACATAGTGTGGTGAATGCCCGTAGGGCGCTGGACATAAGTCGCACGCTTTCCAAGGCCGCGTCAGCCATAATGGGCATCATCACGTTTAGCTGGAACTGCCCGCCGGATGAGCCGCAAAGAGTTATTGTTTGATCGTTGCCCACAACGCGGGCGGCCACCTGCATCAGGCTTTCGCACAGCACCGGATTGATTTTGCCGGGCATAATCGAACTGCCCGGTTGCAGATCGGGCAGTTTTATTTCGTAAAATCCGCATCGCGGCCCGGACGACAGAAGGCGGATATTGTTGGCCACATTAAAGAGCGTGACGGCGATGGTCTTTAGTTGGGCGTGACATTCGACCAGTGCGTCACGTTGGGCGTTGGCCTCGAAGTGGTTGACCGCCTCGACAAAGGGGATGCCGGTCCGCGCGGCCAGGACTTCGCTCACACGGTTGCCGAATTCCGGATGAGTGTTCATGCCCGTGCCCACGGCCGTGCCGCCCACGGGCAGTTCCAGAAGGGCTTCGATGGCCGTGGCCGCCCGAGTAACCGATCGCTCCAACTGCCGGGCGAATCCGCCGATCTCCTGACCCAGGCTAAGCGGCGTAGCATCGGACAAATGCGTGCGCCCGATTTTGAGTATCTCCTGCCATTGCCGCGATTTTTCGGCCAATACCGAGGCGCAGCGGGTCAGAGCGGGCACCAAATCTTCGTCAATGGCCAAGGCCAGGGCCACGTGAATAGCGGTGGGAAAAATATCGTTAGTGCTTTGGCCCATGTTGACGTGGTCGTTGGGATGGATCGGTTTTACGCGGCTGAAGCGGTCGCCGCCGGCAAGTTCGGTTGCCCGATTGGCGATCACTTCGTTGGCGTTCATGTTGCTCGACGTGCCCGAGCCGGTCTGGTAAACGTCGATGGGGAACTGGTCGTCGAAACGCCCATCGGCCAATTCGCGGCATGCGGCCAACAGGGCCTCGATCTGCTGTTCATTCAAGGGATATTTTCCTGAACCGCTCAGTTTTCCCAAATCGCGGTTGATAATAGCCGCGGCAAATTTTACCAGTCCCAGGGCGTGGATCAGTTCCTTGGGCAGAGTTCGGCCGGAAATGGGGAAATTATCCACCGCCCGTTGAGTATGGGCGCCGTAATAGGCGTTGGCCGGCAAGCGGACCTCGCCCATGGAGTCGTGTTCTATGCGAAATTCGGACATATTGCACCTGAGGGTTCGGGGTTCAGGGTTCAGGACTTGGGAGTTTGGACATATTATTTAGCCCCCGGTGAATACACCGGGGGCTTGGATGAGTCCAAAAGCATCATAATCACAAATACAAAATTCTCGATTCGAGATAATACCAATCCCGAATCCTGAATCCATTTCTAACCACAATATCCATATAATCGTATTATTGCAATGTTTCCCGCCCACCCCGCACAAGGAGGGATGGTATTAGGTTGACAGTTGCACATTGCGCAACCAGAATTAAGTGTTTAAGTATTAGTTTGTCCAATTTGCAATTTGGAATTTACAATTGTCAATTTGCAATAAAAACCATGTTGGGACAGCAGTTTAACTACTGTCCCAACTTAAAAGCATCTCAAGGAGACTCCTGTGACTGCCCCGTGGATTACTTATCGACCGGAACTGAAGGTATTGGATTGCACAGTGCGCGACGGCGGGCTGGTGAACGATCACATGTTTGAGGACGGATTCGTGCGGGCCATATACAACGCCTGCGTCGAGGCGGGTATCGATTACATGGAAATCGGTTACAAGGCCGACGGCAAGGTCATCGCTCGCGACAAGTTCGGCGCCTGGAAATTTTGCAAAGAGGACGACATCCGCCGTGTGGTGGGCGATAATCCCACGCCGCTCAGGCTCACCACCATGATCGACGCCGGCAAGTCCGACTGGCGCAACGACGTGCTGCACAAAAAAGACAGCGTGATAAGCATGATCCGCGTGGCGTTCTATGCCAACCAGGTCTCCGAAGCCATGGACATGATCAAGGATGCCAAGGACAAAGGCTATGAAGTCTCGGCGAACCTGATGGCCGTGACTACCGTGAAGGAACAGGAAATCGACCAGGTCCTGGAAGTGCTGGTCACATCACCGGCCGACGTAATCGTGGTCGTTGACAGCTACGGGGCGATGTACGCCGAGCAGGTGGAATTGTTGGTTAAAAAGTACTTGGATTATTGCAAGGCATCGGGCAAGCAGGTGGGCATCCACGCCCATAACAACCAGCAGTTGGCCTTCGCCAACAGCATCGAGGCCATCATCCACGGGGCGAACCGCATCGACGCCTCGATGGCCGGACTGGGCCGCGGGGCGGGCAATTGCCCCATGGAACTTTTGATAGGTTTCCTGCGCAATCCCAAGTTTAAAATCCGGCCCGTCTACCAGGTGATTCAAGAGCAACTGTTGCCCTTAAGCCGCAATGTGGAATGGGGGCCGTATGTGCAATACAACATCACCGGACAGCTCAACGAGCATCCCCGCAGCGCAATTGCCGCCCGCGGCAACGGTGAGCGGAAAGATAACTATACCGACTTCTACGATCGCTTGACAAGCGACATCTAGTTTAGGCAGCCGGGCTTGAGGATGCACTTTTGGGCGATGCGGCCGGTACAGGTTCGGCTTTGTCGGCGCTTACGCTTGACTCTGTAGAGCTCCCGCGAGATTTAACTGGGGCATTTCTCAAATACATCGCCAGGGCAAAGCCCAGGCAAATATTCAGTATCGCAAATACAATCGTTAATACCACCACAACCCGACCTTTCCGATGTAGAATGTAAAGACGGCTATTTTCAAATATAGATCAAGAAAAAAGGCGGAAGGCGGATTAAAAAGCCGCGGAAATAAGTGGAACCGTATAATAACTTGAGCTTGTGTATAGTCATCCTGAGCGTAGCGAAGGATCTCAATTAGCGACTAGATTCTTCGCTGCGCTCAGAATGACACGTGATAACTTGTAATGTGGATCCACTTAGCGGCCGGGCAATCGAGCAGGAACCGGTTGCTTTTAAACGGTATTGGCGCTGCGTCGGTTGATAAGGCGTCGTCGAAAATAGACGAACGCGCTCATTAGTCCACAGGCCAGCAGCATGAACGTGCCCGGCTCGGGCACAGCCGTCAGGGCGTAGCCGCTGAAACCGGTCACAGTGAAACTCGCATAGTCGCCGTTACAGGTCAGGTCGGTAGCGTCATACGGGCTCCATGCCGCGCCGTAGTAATGCCAGACGTTGATGTCGTTCCGGGAAATGCCCTGGCCCACGTCGAAGGATAGGTAGGCCGGATCGTTGGTCGAATAACCGCCGGTGGCAGCGATATCCCAACCGCTGAGAATTGTTTGGCCTGCGCCGATCAGGTTTTGCAGGTCGATCAGGGGCTGGCCGGTCATGGCCGTGGCCGTAAAGTTAAGCGAGGTGTCTGTGGCCGTTGGGGCGAAACTTGCGCCAAGTGACCCGTCTATCAGTAATCGCTGGATGTTATTCAGATCAATGGTTGTCTGTGTTCCGGAGATTCCCGCTTGCACTGCGGAGGCGGTAAAAGTGTGGGCAGTCGCGTTCCACGTGCCGCCGACGGGCTGGAAAGTGCCGCCGCCGCTCCAAGTGCCGGCGGAGATAGGAGTATAGGGTATGCTTGCCGTTGCGCCGGCGCCGGCCAAGATGCGGATCTCGCCGCCGTTGGTGATTGCGCCGGTTCCGTTGTTGACGGTGAGCTGACTGCCGTTGCCGACGTCTATCGCCAGCAGTGACTGGCTATTGATAGAAACGCTCGGAGCCGTGACCGCACCGCCGCCGGAGATATTAAGAGTTCCTTTTCCATTTAAGCCCACATAAAGGCTCGAGTTGTTGGTCCACTTTGAGTTACTGCCGTCAACCGTTATCATGCCCGTGCCGACTGATACCGGTTGGTCGTATATGTCGTAGCCGATGATGCCGGAGGAGTTGCTGACTGTGCCGCCGCCGGTGATATCCAGGATCGCGTTGCCATAGAAGCCGAGGTAGAGGTCGGAGTTGTTGGTCTACTTTGAGTCTTTGCCGTCAACTTTTACAGTACCCACCGAGTCTGCAATATAGCCGAGGCATCCGAAGTCATTAATAACTGCGCCGCCACCGGTGATATTAAGAACTCCGTTGCCGGAATAGCCGGCATAGATCCTCGAGCTATTGGTCCACGTCGAGCCGGCGCCATCCACAGTGAATTCGCCCGTGTAGCCGGACGAGTAACCGATATAGGCAAACCGGGAAAGAACGTCGCTGTTGGAATCAATCGTCACAGTGCCGTTTGAAGTCTGCCCGATGCGAACGGTGGTGGAACTGTCCCACTGGGACGGATCGGCCGGGGTGACGTCGCCCGAGGCGTTGGTCGCAGCGCAAAGCTGCGCCGCATGAACGCACATGTAGAGCGCCGAAAGGATGACCAAAAAACGCAAATAATACGGTTGCCTTGTCATAACACATTCCTTTGCAGTGAATGCCTGCAAAAAAAGGGGAAGAATCCAACAAAGAAACTCGCTAGCGGCCGGAGCCGTCGAGTGCGAGAAAAAGTCGGATTTTAAAGACGCTGCCTCGCTTGGAGTAAACGAGTGAATTTAAACAGTTAAAAAACACGCTTGAGCAAAGATTAAAATGGTGTAGTGCAGGATATTGCTGTTAAATTCACAGGGAAGATTGCTCCCAAGCTAAACTGACGCTACCTCATCTTAAGGATTGTTCTAGGTAAACTGGTTAATGGTTAATAGCACTATTTTACTTTGATCCTGTTTAGTATGTCAACAATTTTGTTTGGGATTAAGGAATTTTAGGCTGTTTTTAGCATTTTCAGGCCCGAAAAGACTGGATTTTTTACACAAGTATAATATTGGAGGCAATATAGTAGGCACATACCATGTGCCGTTTTGTGTACTTTAAGCCAACGGCAAACAGAGTGTGCCTGCTACATTATTTCCTCACTGCCCTTGCCGCCAGGTTTTGGAATTGGAATTTGGATTGGAAGACCATTCCAGGGCGGGTTGCTTGGGTTGGGGGACTTCGAGTGATGTGGGTTGGCGGCCTTGTAGAGATTGAGCTTCGGCTGCCAGTTGCTGGAGCAACTCGGGCGAGGCCTTGTCGAGCATGATCACCTCGCTTTTGGCTTGTGGATTGTGCCGCGATCGGATCACGCAAATCACTTCGGCGTCTTCTTTCAGCCGGCGGCGGATTTCATCCATGGCGGCCTGTTCGCCAGGATTTAGACCCGAAGAAGATGTTCCTGCGGCTGCCATCGGTTGACCCATGTTATCGGGGATAACATTGGGTATAGAAACAGGCGAAACCGCTTGAGGCATCTGCTGCGCCATGGGCGGCGTGTTTGTTCCGGCCATAAGCGGTGCTGTTCCGCTTGGACCTTCAAAACCTTTAGGCGACTGGCATGCAAAGGCCATGTGCGCATCGTCCAACTGGGCGCAGATGGTTTCCAGGGCGGCGTAAAAACCTTCCTGATCTTGCGGATCACGGGCGTTGCACACGCCGATCACCAAGCCGTCGGAGGTGAACAATCCTCCGCCGGAGCGGCCTTCGGTGGGTTGGCCAGCCACTTGGAGATTGGGCGGACCCGCATAGCGATTCAACGAAGTGACGTAGCTATAATGTGCGGCTGGATCTTTGCCGTTATCGCAACCCACGCTGGCCACTTTATCGCCTTTACGAACTTGGTAACCGGGCGGGGCCAATCGAACCGCAGGGATGGGGCCGGGGGCTCGAAAGAACACCAGGCCCACGTCGCGTTTCAGGTCGTAAGATATCAATTGGCCGGTAACGCGCTGACCGGCGTATGCTCCGAATAAGTCCACGTCGATTTTGCCCTTGCCTTGGGAATCACGGAAAATATGCCCGCAGGTGAGAACCAAGGCGTCGCCGCCGCGGGTGTCGATTATCGTGCCGGAACCGCAGGAATTGCCGCCCGTGTCCTCGATCCGCAAGCGCACGCTGGCAGCTATGAGTTTGGCATCCAACGGGATGCCCCTTGCCGGAAAGTTGGCGCTCGGCATGGATGAACGCGCATCGGCGGCAAAACCTTCTGATCCGCCCAGCGCCGGCGCTTGGGACCACGGCTGCGCGGCAAGCGATGATGCATTGCCGGAGGGTGAGAACGAGGCTGGAATGACATTCGGGTCCTCACGCCTGGGCATGGAACCGGGCATGCTTGCGGAACCGGGCGATGCGTTCGTCTCGGCAAACGCTCCTTCCGGCGCGACAGCGTTCTGGGCCATCAAGCCGGGCGAACGATTCTGCGGCTGCGGCGGAGAGGTGATTTTACACATCCGTTCCAAGCGGCTGAAAGTCGTGTTGCTGCCCGTTATGCGATCTGCCTCCTGTCCATCAACGAGCATGACAAAACAGGGAATGCTTTGCACGCCGTATTTTGCGGCCAAGTCGGGGTTATCCTTAATGTTGATCCTTTGGACCGGATACCCTTTTTGTTGAAGCGCCCGGACCGTGGGCTCCATCGCCTTGCATGGGCCGCACCAGTCGGCATAGAAATCCAAGAGGACGGTCTGTCCGGGGTTAGATAACAATATGGCCACAAAGGCCGCGTGTAACGAGACCATAGGTTCCCTCCTTTAGGTCCTCGTCCAATTATGTAATGTTTGGTCGCCGCAATCCTTGCGACGTTATTGCCCCACACGAGGAGGCGGAGCCAAAAATAATCTTCATCAAAGTTGCGAGGCCCAAGCAGTTACCTGCCATGTCGGACAATTTTTAAAAGCGTCTTACTCCTGGCATGTAGGACGATTTAAAAGTCGTCTTACTGCTTCCCCATGTCACTCGCATTAAGCGACTTGAAAAGTCATCTTAAAGTGCCCAAGGGTGTGGCATTGTCGCCGGATAGCCGATTTCACACAATCGCAACTTATTGGTTTTTTTATCTTTTAATTAATTGGAGCCACCCAAATGGCTATTATCCCTCAGACTCCACTCTGCACTCCGGTCTCGGCTTTTCATCGCTAGCCCCTCGCCCCAAGCCCCTAACCACCATTAAAGGGGTGTTTATCTGGCAAATCTGGGAAAACAGTTACGACCGTTTGATCTCGACAAACGGGTTTTGCCGGAATAACCGATAAATTTTCTTAGCCCTCCAATGTAGGACGACTTTAAAAGTCGTCTTACTCGCCACACTAATGACAAGGTGCCTTCCGTGAGCATACATCCGCTTGCCGTTATCAGTCCGTTGGCCAAGATCGGGCCAGATGTCAAGATTGGACCCTATTGCGTGATCGAACCGAATGTGACCATCGGTCCGGATTGCATTCTGGAAAGTCGCGTGGTTATCAAAGAGGGAACAACGCTCGGGGCGCAAAACCGCGTGTCCGAAGGAGCCGTGTTGGGCGGTCTGCCTCAACACGTGCACGTTCCCGAGCGCCCGGGCAAAGTGCTGATCGGCTCGGGCAACACCATTCGAGAAAACGTTACAATCCACCGGGCATTGGATGAACATCGCAACACGGTTATCGGCGATAATTGCCTGCTGATGGTCAATGCCCATGTCGCCCACGATTGCCAGATTGGCAACAATGTGATTCTGACCAATAACGCCATGCTGGCCGGTCATATTACCGTAGGCGATCGGGCATACTTGTCCGGGGCGGTGGGCATTCATCAATTCTGCCGGATCGGCACGTTGGCAATGGTCGGCGGTCAAGCCCACGTCACCCAGGACGTGCCTCCATTCGTGACCGTCGACGGCATGAGCAGCCTGATAGTGGGTTTAAACCAGGTTGGGCTGCGACGCTCCGGCTATGATCAGGCCAAAATCCAACAGCTTAAAGCCGCTTATCGCGTAATTTATCGCAGCGGACTGATGTGGAAGGAAATCCTGGAAATTCTCCGCCGGGAATATGTTTACGGTCCGGCGGCGCTATTCTACGAATTCCTGTCCACGACCAAGCGCGGCATAGTTTCCGAGCGCCGCATGCCGCCTAACGCCACGCTGAAAATCCAACCCCGCGAAGCCGAAGAAGAATCGTTCCCGCAACGCAGAGCCAAAGCGGCGGGCTGATGCCAAAATCGGCTCTCGGGCACAAAATCATATTTTAAATATTAGGACAGGCATTCTTGCCTGTCTTTTTTTTACCTGACAAGAATGTCCGGCCTCCGGATATTAACTTACCGAACGCGAATGTCCAGCCTGCGGATGAGGAGCATTATTACAGAACTTGCTTCTTTTCTCGAATACTATTAGAATGTTTGATAAAGGGCCGCTATGATTTAGATTACACAAAAACAGCATACCCCGTTGATGATCGTGGTTAAAAAAACCATTTCCCTGGACCAACTGCCCGCCGGACAGGCCGCCTTCATTCGTAGCATTCGAGGAGATCCCGACCACATACATCGGCTGGAAGAGATCGGCTTACGCGACGGGTTGCGTATCGAGATGTTCCGGCCGGGAAACCCCTGCATCATTCGTTTGGCCTGCAATAAAATCTGTTTGCGGGCCGACGACATGCTGCACGTGCTGGTCGAACCGATTAAGTAGTAGGTACACTCCATGTGCCGTCCGATTATACGCGTCGTATTCGGTCCGGATTTATAAACGCCGTATATCGTTTGATTAGATTTTGTTTTAAAAAATTAAAAAAAACGGCACACGGAGTGTGCCTGCTACATTTACGCAGATCAGGGATTCCGAGATTTTGAACTATTGTGTCCACCGCCGCTGAAAAATCAGTCATAACAGTCGCCCTGATCGGCAATCCGAACACGGGCAAATCGACGCTCTTTAGCGCCCTGGCCGGCATACACCAGCATATTGGAAATTATCCCGGCGCCACGGTCGAAAAAAAGACCGGAGCCATGAAATTCGCCGGCCTGTGTTACGAGCTGGTCGATTTGCCGGGCTTGTACAGTCTTGCTCCCCGGTCGCGCGATGAAATGGTGGCGGTCGATTTGCTTTTGGGCCGGCAAAAAGATTATCCCCCCGTCGACGCCATCATTTGCATTGTCGACGCCGCTAATCTGGCCAGGAATCTTTATCTGGTCAGCCAGATGCTGGAGTTGGGCCTGCCCACGGTTTTGGCAGTGAACATGCTGGATGTGGTTATTGCCCGTGATGTCGATCTCGATCTGCCCAGGCTCGAGCAGCAACTGGGCATACCGGTGGTCGGGGTTCAGGCCCATCGGCGCGTGGGCGTGGCCGAATTGAAAATCGCACTTGCTCGCGCTGTTGCCGCCAAGCCTTGCCCAAGAGGCACGATATTTCCCGAGGTTTTTGAGCGCGAGACGTCTTGGCTGCGGGAAAAGTGCGAATCGTTTTCCGCCGCGGATGATGCGAAAACCCCCATGTCTTCTTTTCTGGCCCGCCGCTTGCTTTTGGATTCAAACGGATATCTCGAGCGTGCGATTTCGGCCGATTTGGAAATCGATCTGACGGCGTATTTGGAATTGGCCCGCGAGCGTCTGGCGGCGTCGAACTGCAACGTTCCAAGCGTGGAAACCTCGGCCCGGTACGATTGGATCCATCGCGTCTTAAACGGCGTAATCACAGATCCCGGCCATTATCATCATACTAATTCCGATCATATCGACCAGGTGCTGACTCATCGCGTCGCCGGGCCGGCGATCTTCGCCG